>JBOGIX010000068.1:0-3852 GCA_050744685.1 Vicinamibacterales bacterium
CCTCCGATCGCTCCGTTTTGAGATCCGTAGCCACGATAGCCTCCGTCCTCCTCGATCTCAGTGATCTCCGAATCTCCGATCTCCGATCTCCGGGTTCTTTCAGGCGAAGCTGATGAAAACAGACATCTTCATTCTCGGCGGCGTGCGGACGCCGATGGCGGAATACACCGGGAAGCTCAGGGACTTCTCCGCGATCGAGCTGGGGGCGATTGCCGCGCGCGCCGCGCTCGAACGCTCTGCGGTCCCGGCCGACGCGATCGATCACGTCATCTTCGGCAACGTGCTGCAGACCAGCGCGGACGCGGTGTATGGCGCGCGCCACGTCGCGCTCAAGGCCGGGCTGCCGGTTGAAGTGCCGGCGCTGACGGTGAATCGGCTCTGTGGCTCCGGGATCCAGGCAGCCATCAGCGGCGCACAGCTGATCCTGCTGGACGAGGCGGATCTCGTCCTCACCGGCGGCATGGAGAGCATGAGCCAGGCGCCGCACGTGATCCGCGGGCTGCGCAATGGGCTGCGGCTCGGTCAGGGGCAGCTCGAAGATTCGCTCTGGTCGGCGCTGCTCGACACGCACTGCGGCTGCACGATGGCGGCGACGGCGGAGAACTGCGCCGCGAAGTACGGCATCTCGCGCGAGGCCCAGGATCGCTACGCGGTCCGCAGCCAGCAGGCTGCCGCGCGGGCGTGGGCGGAGGGCCGGCTCGCCGAAGAGGTCGTGCCCGTCGAGATCAGGGCGCGCAAAGGCGTCGAGATGTTCCGCGAGGACGATCACATGCGCCCGGACTCGACGGTCGAGGGCCTGGCGAAGTTGCCGGCGGCGTTCAGCAAGAACGGCTGCGTCACCGCGGGCAATGCGTCCGGCATCGTGGACGGCGCGGCCGCGCTGCTGCTGGCGTCCGAACGAGCCGTGCGCGAGCGCGGGCTGACGCCGCTCGCACGCCTGATGCACTGGGCCGTTGTCGGAGTCGAACCCACGCTGATGGGGATGGGGCCGGTGCCGGCGACCGAACGCGTGCTGGAGAGGGCCGGCCTGTCCGTGAAGGACATCGACCTGATCGAGATCAACGAAGCATTCGCGGCCCAGTACCTTGCCGTCGAGCAGGCGCTCGGGCTCGATCGCGAGACGGTGAACGTGAACGGCGGCGCCATCGCGCTCGGTCATCCACTCGGCATGACCGGCACGCGCCTGCTGCTGACGCTCACGCTGGAGCTCCGGCGCCGCGCCCTGAAACGCGGCCTCGCCGCCGCGTGCATCGGCGGCGGCCAGGGTATCGCAGCGATCGTTGAGGCGGTGTGATCTATTGCGCCTTCGTTCGCCGATCAAGATCTACAGGAGGAAAAGAGGACGGGAGTTGAAGCGAGATAAAAAAGTTGATAACTCCCTTGATCTCCCCTGCTCACTTCCTCCTGTAGATCTTTCAGCGTTTGTCGCTCGCTCCGTGGATCTTCGCGAGCAGCGCTTCCGCCTTCTTCTTGAACTCCCGATCCTCCGGCGCCCAGTCGGGATCGATCGGCGCGTCGAGCACGCGCTGCAGTTCCGCGCGCGCCTCATCGCGCCGGTCGTCGTCCAGGAGTGTTTCTGCAAGGAAGAAGTGTGAGGCGGTGCTCTGCGGACCGTAGGTGAGCGACTTGCGCAGGTGCTCTTCGGACTTGCTCTTGCTGCCGCCGAAGAGGCCAGGCACCTTGAAGTACCAGCGTCCGAGCGCGCGGTCGGCGGACCCCTGCTGGAAGGCGGGGTCGATCGCGAGCACGGTCAGGAGCGCCTCCTTGATCTCGCCGCGGTAACGGATTCCCTGTCGAAGTCCGAACGACTCGGCGAGCGCGCCCATGTTGGCCGCTACCCAGAAGTGGCCCTCAGGACGCTTCGGCTCGAGCCGCGCTGCCGCGCGTCCCGCGGCGATGCCGTCTTCGAACGCCTGCTTGCGCTGCGACTCTTCCACGTGGCCGCCGAGCCAGTACCTGGCGCGGGCCAGCTTCCACGCCGACTCGAAATCGCCGGGATTCGATGCGAGCCGCGCGTCCCAGATCTGGGCGGCGCGCTGGGCGCTCTGCAGGTTCTCGCGCTGCGCGTAGAGCGCATCGGGGTCGTCCTGGTGCAGGGACGCGGCAGGGACGCCTGCGAGCGCGATATAGAATGCGAAGATGCAGGAAATCATCAGGCAACTGCTCGCCGAGCTCGGCGAGGACCCCACGCGCGAAGGGCTGCTCGATACGCCGAAGCGGGTCGAGAAAGCGCTGCGGTTCCTCACGGGCGGGTACACGGCCGACCTGGACGCGACGCTCAACAACGCGCTCTTCAGCGTCGATTATAACGAGATGGTGATCGTCCGGGACATCGACTTCTACAGCCTCTGCGAGCATCACCTGTTGCCGTTTTTCGGCAAGTGCCATGTCGCCTATCTGCCCCAGGGACGTGTGCTCGGGCTCAGCAAGATCCCGCGCCTCGTCGACATCTTCGCGCGGCGCCTCCAGATCCAGGAACGGATGACCAGCCAGATCGCCGAGACCATTCGCGAAAAAGTGGACCCGCTCGGGGTCGCAGTCGTGATGGAGGCCGCACACCTCTGCATGTCGATGCGAGGCGTGGAGAAGCAGAATTCGGTTGCCACCACGAGCGCCATGCTCGGCGTGTTCCGCGAGGACGCGCGCACGCGCATGGAGTTCCTCGAGCTGATCAGGCGCCCGGAGCTCGTCAACCGCGGCCTGTCCGCGACAATTCCCAGCCTGTCGTGCGTCTCTGACTGAAGAAGTTTTCAGTTGCCAGTTTTCAGTTCCCAGTCGTTTCTAACTGGTTTCCAGTTTTCAAACTGGAAACCATGAGAACTGACCGGCAACTGGTAACTGGCAACTGGTAACTGACACCGTCCAGTTCAAGAAACCTCTATCCTGCGCAGGATCGCGTCGATCACCTGCTGGCCGTGGAAGCGGCCGTTTTCGATGAAGACCGTGCCGCTGCGTGTGCCGGCGACCATGGCGCCGGCAGTGTACAGGCCAGGGACGTTGGTTTCGAACGTCGCCGGGTCGTGGACGGGGCCGCAGGTTTCCGGATTGAGCTCGACGCCGGCCGTGCGCAGGAGCGTCGTGTCGGCCCCGTAACCGGTCAGCACGAACACGGCGTCGACGGGCAGCTCGTCGCGCCCGCCCTGCGTGTCGACGACGATGCTGGTCGGGCGGATTTCGACCACGGTGGTGTTGAAGCGTGCGGCGATCGAAAGCTCGCGGATGCGGTTCTCGATGTCCGGCCTGACCCAGTACTTGATGCCCTCGCCGAGCGCGTCGCGCCGGTGGATCAGCGTCACGTGAGCGCCGGAGCGAAACAGGTCGAGCGCCGCCTCCGCCGCGGAGTTCTTGCCGCCGACGATCGCGACGCGCTTACGGAAGTACGGGTGCGGCTGCGTGTAGTAGTGCGACACGTGCGGCAGGTCTTCGCCCGGCACGCCCATCACGTTCGGCACGTCGTACGCGCCGGTCGCGAGCACCACGAAGCGCGAGTGGAACGAGCGTCGGATGCCGCGCGACGACTGGGTGTCGACCATGAAGTGTTCGTCCTGCGAGATGCCGACCACCGTCTCATCGAAGGCGACCGGGAGCTTGTAGGCGTCCGTCACGCGGCGGTAGTAGCGGAGTGCCTCCAGCCTCGTCGGCTTGTCGTACGGGCTGACGAACGGCATGCCGCCGATCTCCATCAGCTCCGGCGTGGTGAAGAACACCATCTCGGTCGGATAGTGCAGCAGCGAGTTGACGAGCGCGCCTTTCTCGATCACCTGGCAGTCGAGGCCGGCCCTGGTTGCGGAGATCGCCGTCGCCAGCCCCGCGGGGCCGGCGCCGACGACGATGACATCGTGGACTATCACG
>JBOGIX010000069.1:0-5573 GCA_050744685.1 Vicinamibacterales bacterium
GCCCGCCGGCGTGTATGTCGCCATGAACGGCCGGCACTTCCGTTGGGACCAGGTCCGCAAGAACAAGGCGGCCGGCGTCTTCGAGTCGATCACATGACACCTTCCAGCGCCACGCTGCGCTCACGGCTGCCGTCGGTGGGGACGACGATCTTTACCGTGATGTCGAAGCTCGCCGCCGACGTCGGCGCGATCAACCTGTCGCAGGGCTTTCCCGACTACGACTGCGATCCGGCGCTGGTCGACGCCGTCGCCCGGCACATGCGCGCCGGCCTGAACCAATACCCGCCGATGCAGGGGGTGCTCGCGCTGCGCCAGGCGATCGCCAGGCACTACGCGCACGCACACGGCGCCGCCTACGACCCCGACACCGAAGTCACCGTCACGTCCGGCGCCACCGAGGCGATCTTCGACGCCGTCGCCGCCGTCGTGCACCCGGGCGACGAGGTCCTCGTCCTCGAACCCTGCTACGACTCATATGTGCCCGCGATCACGCTGAACGGCGGCATTCCGGTGATCGTGTCCCTGCAGCCGCCTGACTATCGCATCGACTGGGACGCCGTGCGGGACGCGATCACGCCGCGGACCAGGCTGCTGATGATCAACACGCCGCACAATCCCACCGGCTCGATCGTCACTGCCTCCGACATCGAGGCGCTCTCCTCGATCGTCGCGAGCACGGGCATCTTCGTCCTCAGCGACGAGGTCTACGAGCACATCATTTTCGACGGCGCGCAGCACGAGAGCATGGCCCGCCACCCGCAGCTCGCCGCGCGAGCCTTCGTGGTCGGTTCGTTCGGCAAGACGTACCACGTCACGGGGTGGAAGGTCGGCTACGCCGTGGCCCCCGCCGCGCTCAGCGCCGAGCTCCGCAAGGTGCACCAGTACGTGACCTTTACGACAATCACGCCGATGCAGCACGCGATCGCCGATTTCTTCGGCGCGCGCACCGGGCTCGACGAGCTGGCGCCCTTCTTCCAGCGCAAGCGCGATCTATTTCTGCGCCTGATGGAAGGCTCACGATTCACGCCGCTGCCCTGCCGCGGCAGCTACTTTCAGCTGATGGACTATTCGGCGATCAGCGACGAGCGCGATGCCGACTTCGCCATCCGCATGACGAAGGAACACGGCGTCGCGTCGATCCCGACCTCGCCGTTCCTGCACCGATCCAACGCGCCGCAGGTCGTGCGTTTCTGCTTCGCCAAGCGCGACGAGACGCTCGAACGCGCGGCAGAGCGGTTGAAGGCGGTTTAGGGCTGCCCTCTTCCCGTCTCCAACTGCGGCCCACGCCTTCAAGCCCGGAAAAATTTCCCGGAGATCTTCCGCCTGACCAGCCTTCGCCAGGGCTACGGCGGTCCGCCGAAGCGCTTCGCGCGAAGGCGGAAGGCGGAAGCCACCTGCTCAGCGGACGATTCATTGACACGCTTTTGAAGTCGGAAGCCACGAACTGTTGATTCCGGCCGTGCGAAGTAGAATCGCTTCGTTGTCGGGAAGATTCGACCTCAGGACGGCCAGGAGTGTGACGATGATGCGGAAACTGATGTTCGTGCTGGCCGCGCTGGCTGTTGCGTTCACAGCGGGCAGGCCGATCGCCGCCCAGGGCGGGCGGCCCAACGTGCTGTTCCTGATCGCGGACGATCTGAACAACGATCTCGGCACGTACGGTGCGCCCGTTCGTTCTCCGAACATCGACAAGCTGGCCGCTCGCGGTGTGCGGTTCGACCGCGTCTACACCCAATATCCCTTGTGCAGCCCGAGCCGCTCGTCGCTTCTGACCGGTCGGCGGCCGAACGCCACTGGCGTGCTCACGAATCCAACCGCGGCCAACCCGATGTCGCCGCATTTCCGGGAGAAGCTGGGCGATGCTCTCACGCTCCCGCAGCTCTTCCGAACGAACGGGTGGTTCACGGCCCGTGTCGGCAAGCTGTATCACTACGGTGTGCCGGCTACGATCGGGACAGGAGGCCTGGACGACTATCCGTCGTGGGACCTCGCCATCAATCCTCGCGGCCGCGACCGGGAGCTGCACGACAAGATCTTTTCGCTGCGGCCCGGGCTGTTCGGCGGCACCGTGAGCTGGCTTGCAGACGAGGGACCGGACGCCGAACACACCGACGAGATTGCCGCCGGCGAGGCGGTGCGGCTGCTCGAGCGCTTCAAGCGAAACGGCGAGTCCTTCTTCCTGGCGGTCGGCTTCTACCGTCCGCACACGCCGTACGTCGCGCCCAGGCGCTACTTCGACATGTACCCGCGCGATCGCATCGCACTGCCGCAGCTCTCGGCGGCGGACGTCTCGCGGACGCCGGCGGCCGCGTATCGAAGTGCGCTGAAGGAACAGGACGCGATGACCGACGAACAGCGGCTGGAAGCCACGCAGGCGTATTGGGCGTCGATCACCTTCATGGATGCGCAGGTCGGCCGCGTCCTCGACGCGCTCGATCGTCTGGGCCTCGCCGACAACACGATCGTCGTCTTTACGAGCGATCACGGCTACCACCTGGGCGACCATGGACTCTGGCAGAAGATGAGCCTGTTCGAGCGGAGCGCGCGCGTGCCGCTCATCATCGCCGCACCCGGCGCGAAAGCGCGCGGCGTGGCGGCGCGCGGTCTCGCGGAGCTGGTCGATTTGTATCCGACACTCGCCGGCCTGGCGGGCTTGACGCCGAAGGGGCCGGTCGACGGAATCAGTCTGGCGCCGATGCTCCAGGATCCGGAGGCCGTGGTCAGGGACGCGGCGTTCACGCAAGTGCGCAACGGCTACGCGGTCAGGACCGACCGCTGGCGATACATCGAGTGGGCGGAAGGGCAGCAGGGCTCGCAGCTCTACGACATGGAGAAGGATCCCGCCGAGGCCACGAACCTGGCGAACGCCCCTCAGCACGCGGCCACGGTGAATGAACTGCGCGCACGCATCGCCGCGTATCGCCGGTAACTGGGGCCAACCGCCTCTCGCATGGCAGGCGCCGTCGATCGTTCCACGCGCATCCAGCGGATCTACCTGATCCTGCTGCTCCTCCACACGCTCTCCGCATCCTTCATCTGGGGCATCAACACGCTGTTCCTGCTCGACGCCGGGCTGAGCAACGCGCAGGCGTTCTCGGCCAACGCGTTCTTCACCGCCGGGCTCGTGTTGTTCGAGGTGCCGACCGGCGTCATCGCGGACGTCCGCGGCCGCCGGCTGTCCTATCTGCTCGGGACGATGACGCTCGTCCTGTCGACGCTCCTCTACCTGCTGATGTGGCGGATCACCGCGCCGTTCTGGGCGTGGGCGATCGCGTCGGTGCTCCTTGGTCTCGGCTTCACCTTCTTCTCGGGCGCTGTGCAGGCATGGCTGGTGGACGCACTCAAGTCCACCGGCTACAACCGCCCGCTGGACGACGTGTTTGCGAAGGGAGAGATCGTCGAGGGCGCCGCCATGCTCGCCGGCTCGGTCGCCGGCGGGTATCTCGCGCAAGCGACCACCCTCGGCGCTCCATACATGCTGCGCGCCGCCGTGCTGACCGTGTCGTTCGCCACGGCCTGGGTGCTGATGAAGGACACCGGGTTCACGCCCAAGCGGAAGAATCCGGTGATGCAGGAGGTCGGCAACGTCCTGCGGGGCGGGATCGAGTTCGGCTGGCGCAATCCACCCGTCCGCTGGATCATGTTCGGGAACGTCTTCACCGACGGCGTGGCGATCTACGCCTTCTACGCGATGCAGCCGTACCTGCTCGAGTTGTACGGCGATCCGAAGGCGTACGGGGTGGCCGGACTGGCGGCGGCGATCGTGGGCGGGGCGCAGATCGGTGGCGGCGTGCTCGTGCCGCGGCTGGCGCGTGCGTTCGGACGCCGGACGTCCGTGCTCCTGGTGTCGGTGCTGGTGAGCACCGCGTGCCTGGCGCTCATCGCCGCGCTGCCTGTGTTCTGGATCGCGGTAACGTTGATGACGGTCTGGGGACTGGTGTTCGCCACCGTGATGCCGATTCGCCAGGCGTACGTGAACCGCATCATTCCTTCAGAGCATCGCGCCACGGTGCTGTCGTTCGAGTCGCTGATGGGATCGGCAGGCGGTGTGGGCGCGCAGCCTGTCCTGGGACGCGCGGCCGATGTCTGGGGTTACCCTGCGTCGTACGCGTGCTGCGCCGCCATCCAGGTCCTGGCCGTGCCCTGCCTGTGGCTGGCGCGGCGGGCCGGCGCGGCGTCGGATCCGTTCGACGGCGCTGCGGAAGGCTAGGTTGCGGCTTTGTAGGCGTGAGAATCGGTGCGGCCTTCTGTGAGCAACTGCAACTGCGATGCGAGATCGAGCACTCGGTGTTCTCTGCAACACCAGCGTGGACGTTCCATGTCTTCTGTTGATGCCGGTCGACGAGAGCAACCTGCACCTCAGACGTCCTCACACAAGGTCCATGGTCAACTCACGCAATTACTTGGTAGTGGGTCAGTTTGAATGATCGAGCCAGTCTGAGCAGCCCAGCTCTAAGCAGTCGTGTTTGGAGCTGCGAAGAACGCCGTCCACGTATTCCTTGGCTTGCGCCACCGTTCCACCCTCCACGGTAGGCCACCAAAGACCCGTCTCGTCATTCTCGGTCACAATTGCGAATGATTGATGCGTCTGCACCAGTCGTATCACCAGCCCACCAACGTGCAACCGTTCGCTGACGACTTTCCACATCGCAGCACCTTCTGGGCAGCAGAGCCACGATCTCCTCGACGCTCCATATATGATCGGCAACGCCAGCTTCCATGGCGGGGGTCACACGTAGCGTCTGGTGGATGCGCCCGAAGTTGTACCACATGAAGTAGAGCGCGATGGCTGAGTGGATGCGCTTGTTTCCTGTGCCCTATCGGTTTCTCGATCCGGACAAGCGGTTCAGGAAATACCAGTGGGTGGACGTAACGGTGTCCAAGGCTAACGATCACCGCGTCGAGAGCTACAAAATCGAAAACAACGGCATCGTCATCGTTACCGAGCCGCTTCCGACTGATCACGGTTGGCTTGCGCGGCGTGAGATTGTCCAACCACTGGTGAAGCCAAGTCTGTGTTGGTTACAGCGCGAACGGGACCGCTGTCAGCAGCCAACCCTCGGGATTTTTAGACCGAAACAGATACGACGGCTCGTGATCGAGCGCGAGCCGCAACTGGAGTGGTCGGAAGCAGAATTGCCGATTCTTCGCCGCCGCACCCTATTCAACGAAACGCCGAGCCCGAAGACCGAACTCGTCAAGGTGCCCTTCAAGTTTAGCTACGACTTCGAATGCCACGACGACTGCCAGCGGCCCGGGAGATCCCACGGAAGAGTCCGTCCGCATCCACGAATATCGAGGCAGCTCCACCGGGCAGTGGGAGTGGCGGGCTCGGGGAAGTACGATGCGGTCATGCGCCGCTCGACTCTTCGGACCTGCTGGCTGTGGACGGCCGGCCTCGTCGTCTTTCTCGGATCCGCGGCGGGCGCCCAGCAGGCGTCCGGCGGCAGCTGGCTCGATCGACCGCTGACAAGCTGGAACATGCCCGGCGCGGCGATCCCGTCACCCCGGGCCGCTGAAGAAGACAAGGCGGCGGCGATCGAGCGCTGCGGATTGAAGCCCCCGGCCGGAAC
>JBOGIX010000070.1:0-4703 GCA_050744685.1 Vicinamibacterales bacterium
GCTCGTGACCGTGCCCGAGAGGACGACGTCCTTGCCGCTGCCGCGGACCTCGATCGGCTCGCCCGGGAACAGCTGCTTGATGTGGCCGACGAGCGCCGTGAGGTCGCGCCGGACCTTCACTTCATACGTCGTGATGGCGCCGCCGCGGTCCCACACGAACAATGAAATGGTGCCCGGCTGCTTGCCATGAATCAGCAGCTGCCCCGGCGCGGTGACCATCGCGTCGGCGACGTCCGGCACGGTCAGCGACACGCGCGCGATGGGCGCGCCGACGTTCAGCACAATCGACCGGCCGACGAGCAGATCGACGTCCGTTGGCGTCGAGGCGACCGGCGCCGGTCCTCCACTCGAGGCAGCGGCGACGAACGCTGGCGGCTGCTGCGCCTGCGGCGCGGCCACGAGAATGACGATGATGGCCACGACAAGTGCCGCAACCGAGGCGGGCCTGCCCTTCGTGGCGCGCCGCAAGCGGCGGAATGTGGTCGTGAATACCGAAGTCATGTTGGTCCTCATTTGCTCAGCTTCCCGCTTCCAGCTGCCAGCTTCCCGCAAAGGCTCCCAGCTGGAAGCTGGAAGCTGGAAGCAGGAAGCTACTTGATCACTTCCTGCGCCCGCTTGTCGCCGCGGATCATCTCGACAGTCGGCAGCGGCTCGGGCATCGGCGTCATTGTCACGGCCTGACCGGGCTTCGATGCGCGCTTCGGCGATGCCTGGCGCGCAACCACGGGCGTGCGGACGGGACCGACGAGCGACGCCTTCTTGATGCCCGGCGTCTCGGGAGTGCCCTGATCGAGCGGGTTGCGCAGCGCCAGCTGAATCTTGCCTTCCGTGCTCGCGAGCGCCAGACGCTCGGCCTGATCCGGGGCGACGACGAGCGTGACCACGGTGACCTGCACGGGCTTGTTCTCCTGGTCCTGATCGATGCGCGTGCCGGCCGCGAGCACCTGGACGTTCGACAGGATCACTTTCGTCGTCGTGTCGGTCTGCTCGTTGGTCGGGGTCACCGTCGTCAACACGTCGACGCGCGTGCCAGGCAGCACGTAGCCGGCCACGCCGATGACATCGTCCACGCGCACGGACACGGCGCGCTGCCCTTCGGGAATGATCGGCGGCAGCCCGGCGCCCTCCTCCTTCGACGCGAGCTTGGTGGCTATGATCGGCTCGTTCTTCACGAGCGCCGAGATGACGCCGCGGCCGACGATCTCGTCAGGGCTCGCGAACACGCCTTCCGGCGTCTGCCCCTGCGGGAACTGCACGACACGCATGTCGTCGGCCTTGAGCGCGGCGCCGAGCGGCAGATCGGTGGCTGCGACGACAACACCCGTCATCGGCACCGCGGCGGCCGCCGCCGGCTGGTTGTTGACGATGTTGTAGGTCCCGTACGCCAGGCCGCCTCCGGCGAGGATAGCCACGGCGAGTACGGCAAAAATTCGGCTGCGCATGTTTGTCCCCTAATCGCTACTTCGCTATTCGCTGCTTGCCCGCCGTAGCGCGCCCGGTGCCGTTCGCGCGAAGGTGGGTTCTCTCTCCGCTGCTTGCCTCGCCGTAGCGCGGTGCCGCTTATCGCGCGAAGGCGGGCCCGCGAGTCCCTATCCGACAATCCCCGCGAGGACGCTGCCGATGGCGATCGCCGGCCCGTAAGCGAACCGGCGAGCCGCTATTGGCTCTGCGGGGCCGTCCGCCCCGCTGATCGGCGCGGCGATCAGCTTCCCCGTACCGGCGAGTGTCGTGCCGAGACGGCGCCTCTGCGCGGCCACCACGATGGCGAGCACGCCGCCGGCGATCGCAGTGAAGAAGAATGCGGTGACGACGGTCGCGGGACCGACGATGGCGCCGATGGCGGCCATGAGCTTGACGTCACCTGCGCCCGTGCCGCCGAAGATGTGGCCTGGCAGCATCAGCGCGAAACCCAGTGCGAGTCCGATCGCCGAGCCCAGGAGCGACACCCCGCTCATCCCGGTCGCGGCGAGCCCGAGGCCGGTTACGGCCATCGCGGCAGTCAGCTCGTTCGGGATGCGGCGCGTGCGGACGTCGACGATCGTGGCCACGAGCGCTCCGGCAGCGAGTGCCGCGAGCGCCGGGCTAGAAATTGCTGGCAACGGCGATCGACTGCCAGAATGCCGTGTGAATGATGCGGCCCACCGACGTCACCGCGCCGAGCGCGAGGATGGCGATGAGCGCCGCCAGCATGCCGTACTCGAGAAGGTCCTGCCCGTCGTCGGAACGGCGGGCGCGTGCAAGCTTCCTCAGCACGGCGATGGCCAACGGTGACTGCATGACGACTGCTCCCTGTGGACGTGCGCACGAAAGGTGCGCGGTGCACGGGACGCACGCCCGTGCACCGCACGAATCACCCGCTGCTAGGAGGCGACCCCGTTCAGCGAGTTCGAGATGTTGGTGAAGATCGTGTTCACCGAACCACCGGCCGCCTGCACGGCGCCGAACGCGATGAGGGCGATGAGCGCCACGAGCAGCGCGTACTCCAGCAGGTCCTGGCCTTCTTCACGGTTCGAGAACGACTTCACGAAGTTGATCAGATTCGACATGATTCCTCCCCCGAGGCATCTGCACCGAGATGTCGGTGCGTATGTGCGGCGTCGCCGCAGTGTGTTTTCGACTATCGCGGCGCGACGCCGCGTCACGGGCAGTCATATCGCAACGGGTATGCCACGGTCCGGCGCGGGCCCGCCGCAACCCGGAAACATCGCGCCATTTGCTCAGCATTTCCCACGATCGTCGTCCTGGTCGCCGAGGTGATCGTGCGTCCCGTGCGAGCCGCGTTCAGGCCGGCCGCGTCGTCAGTTTCGTAAGCCTCCGCGCGAAATCCGTGGCCGGTGACCGTGACGCGCAGGCGATCCTCGGCGCGTTATCGCCCGCGGCCCGCATGCTCCATTACTTGTACGGGTCGCTCCAGGCTGCTACAGATCCGAAGCCGCAAGGTGGCCCCCTGGCAACAAGAGGCCGCCCGCGAGGACAACCAACGATCTGTACGAGGCTGCGGCACGTCACTTGCGACGAAAAAGAGACGACGAGTCCATCTGCGAGCGAAACGTCCATGTTCACGGCCCTTCGCGCGCTCATCGTCGATGAGCCGTCGCGTGCGGCGGTTCGAAAACGAAATTGAGATCTCGAAATGCAGATCAAATCCGGCTTTCGTCAGGCGCTCATTTCCGCAGTCGTGTTCTGCGCGGTCGTCGCCGGGCTGGCTTCGGTCGACCCGCGGGTGAAGGAGCAGATGCAGAACTTCGTCTTCGGCGGCAACGGCCTGTCGTCGTGGGACAACCGGGCGAGTGACCTTGGCCACGCGCTCGTGTCGGCGCTCCGCTACCAGAGCATCGAGAACTCGCCGATGACGTTCTTCGTGGTCGCGGGCGTGGTGCTCTTCGTGTTCATGGTCAAGGCGTGAGTTCGCGTCCCGCAACTGGAGCAACCGTGGCCCTCGTCCTCGCAATCGAGCCCGACTCCCGCCAGGGCGGACTCCTGAAACACATCGTCGGGGATCTCGTCGGTGCGGAGCTCGTGCTCGTCGAGTCGCGCGAGTCGGCGATCGCAGCGATCGATCAGCGGATACCGGACGTGATCCTGGTGACGGCGCTGTTGTCGCCGCGCGACGAAGACGAGCTCGTGGCGCACCTGCGCGGCCTCGCCGGGGCCGAGCACCTGCAGACGCACACGATTCCGCTGCTGTCGGGATCCGCGGCGGTCAAGGGCGGCCGCGCCAGGGGATCGGGCCTCCTGGGAAAATTCCGCCGCAAGAAGGAGGCCGACGCGCCGGTTGCCGGCTGCGCGCCGGAGATCTTCGCGGACGAGATCCGTACGTTCGTCATGAGAGCGGCGGAGCGCAAGGCGGAAACCGTTGCGGCGATCGCGCGCGCGGAGATCGAGCTCGAAGAGGATCTCGAGGATTCGCAGCGACGTGGGCGCATTGCGCGCCACGAGGCGTTCTCCGCAACGGAGCGGCACGATTCGACGACGACGGAAACGACTTCGGGCTCCGCCGGTGAGTCGACCTGGGCGGATCCGTTCGCGTGGCGATCGAGCTACAGCGCGCCAGCGGCAACGCCGGCCGCGCCCGCGCCAGTAGCAGCACAAGACCCGGAGGATGAGCCGGCGTTCGACGCCGCCGGGATTCAGGGTGTCGACGAGCATCAGTCCGAAGCCGAGCGCCTGCGGCTCGAAGCGCTCGAGGCTGAAGCCGCAGCGGAACGCGAGCGGGCGGAGCGCCTGAGACACGAGGCCGAAGAGCATCGGCTCGAAGCGGAGCGCCTCCGAGCCGAGGCGGAAGCGGCCGCCGAGCGCGCCCTGCACGAGTCGCTTCGCCGGCAGGAGGCGGAAGCGGAAGCCGAAGCGGCCGAGCGCGAACGTCTCGAGGACATGCGGCGACTGCAGGCGCAGGCCGCGGCGGCCGCCGAACGTGCCCGCGAGGAGGAACGCGCGCGGCTCGAAGCAGAAGGGGCGATCGCAGCGGCGGTCGAGCGGGCCCGCGAGGAAGAGCGTGCCCGGCTCGAGGCCGCGGCGGCGACGGCGGCGGAACATGCCCGGGCCGAAGAGCGGCGTCGTGTGGAGGCGGAAGCGGCGGCGGCAGCGGCGCGCGCACACGAGGAAGAACGCGCACGCCTCGCAGCAGAAGCAGCGAGCGCCGCCGAACACGCGCGCGAGGAGGAACGGGCGAGGCTGACCGAGATCGCCGCGGCCGCCGCGGA
>JBOGIX010000071.1:0-3501 GCA_050744685.1 Vicinamibacterales bacterium
CGGACTGCACCTGGTGCCGGCAGTCGTCACTTGTGCCACTCCGTTCCCGTCCGTTAGCTCCGTTGCTTCGTTTTAAAGATCCGTTCGCTCCCGACCGTAAGCTCCAGACCTCCCCTCCAGACCTCCCCGATCCGCGACAAATCAGCGAACCAGTGTTCCCTCCGCGATCAGCACCGACTTTCCTCCGACTCTCACCCGCGTGATCCGGTCATCATCGCTGTCAATGGAAACGTGGATCCGGCTCGGGCGTCCCATCTGCACACCCTGCAGGCTCAGGATCGACCGCGCGGCGTCCTCGTCGACCAGGCCGTGATAAAGGAGATAGCATCCGAGCGGTCCGCTCGCGCTGCCCGTTGCCGGGTCCTCGGCGATGCCGAACGCGGGCGCGAGCATCCGGCTGTAGACCGTTTCCTCGCCGGCCGCACCTGTCCGGTCCATGGTGAAGAAGAACGTCGGCAGTTCCTCCCTGCCCGCATCCTTGTAGACGCGCGTCAGCGCGCGGCGGTCGATGACGACGCGGTCGACCGCGTCACGCGAGGCGAGCGGCACGAACATGAACGGGACGCCGCAGGACACCACTTCTATCGGCAGGTCCACCAGATCATCGCCGCCGAGTCCGGCCGCGGCTGCGAACGCGCCGCGATTTGCGATCTCGTCTTCGAACGACGGCAACGGCTGGGTCATCCACGCGAACGACAGGCCCGCGTCGTCCCACTCGAGGGAGACCGGAATCGGGCCGACCCCAAGCTCGAAGACGAACTCCTCGCGACCGCGCTCGATCGCTCCTTCCGCCGCCAGCGCAAACGTCGACCCGATCGTCGGGTGCCCCGCCATCGGCAGCTCGCTCGCCGGCGTGAAGATCCGCATCTTCACGTCGCCGCTCTGCTCGCGCGGAAACACGAACGTCGTTTCCGAGAAGTTCATCTCCGCGGCGATCCGCTGCATGCGCTCCGGGGCGATATCGCGCGGCGGCTGCGGGTAAACGGCCAGCTGGTTGCCCTCGAAGGGGGTGTCCGTAAACACGTCGAGATGTAAGTAGCGCACGGCCGCTCCGCAAGTGGTGGTGTGTCGCGAGATGTTATCCTGATTTCCTCTGGAGGACCGCTGGTGGCCAAACGTTCGAAGAAGTCCGGCTCGCTGTTCGATGACGATGGAGGCGGCGGAGGCGTGATCGAGGCGCCGCCGCCTGGCGGGGGCGAGCCCGACGCCGTTGCGCTGCACGAGGCGGCCCAGGCGCGGTACCTGAACTACGCGCTCTCGGTGATCACCTCGCGCGCGCTGCCCGATGTGCGCGACGGGCTCAAGCCGGTACAGCGGCGCATCCTCTACACGATGTGGCAGCAGAACCTGACCGCCGACGCCAAGCACCGCAAGTGCGCGAAGGTGGTCGGCGACGTGATGGGGAATTACCACCCGCACGGCGACTCGGCGCTGTACGAAACGCTCGTGCGCATGGCGCAGTCGTTTTCGCTGCGGTATCCGCTCGTCGACGGATCCGGCAACTTCGGCTCGCTCGACGGCGATCCGCCCGCGGCCATGCGCTACACCGAATGCCGCCTGGCGAGGCTGAGCGACGAAATACTGCGCGAGATCGATCAGGCGACCGTGGCGTTCCGTCCGAACTACGACGGCACGCGCTCCGAGCCGGTGGTGCTGCCGGCGCGCATTCCCAACCTGCTCGTCAACGGGGCCACCGGCATCGCCGTCGGCATGGCCACCAACATCCCGCCGCACAACCTCGTCGAGGTGTGCACGGCGCTCACGAAGCTGCTGGACAATCCGGACCTCACGGCCGTGCAGCTGTGCCGCTACGTCAAGGCGCCGGACTTCCCGACGGGCGGGCAGATTCTCAACACCCAGGAGGAGCTGAAACAGATTTACAAGACCGGCTCCGGCGCGATCCGGCTGCGAGGGACGTGGGAAGAAGGCCCCGTCACGCGCGCGAGCAAGACCATCTACATCACGAGCATCCCGTACACGGTGAACAAGGCGGCGCTGGTCGAGCAGATTGGCGACGTGGCGCTCAGCCGCAAGCTGCCGCCGCTCGTCGACGTCAAGGACGTGTCGACAGACGACGTGCGGATCTCGCTCGAGTTGAAGAAGGACGCCGACGAGAAGATGGTGATGGCCTACCTGTTCAGGCACACGCCGCTTCAGACGAGCTTCGTCGTCAACCTCACGTGCCTCGAACCCACCGAAGCGAACGTGGAAGTCGGCCGTCCGAAGCGGATGGATCTGCACGAGATGCTCTGGCATTTCCTGCACTTCCGCCTCGACGTCGTCACCAGGCGGCTCGAACACGAGCTCGAGGCGTTGAAGAAGCGTGTCCACATCCTGGAAGGCTTCGAGAAGGTCTTCGACGCGCTCGACGAGATCCTGAAGATCGTTCGCAAATCGGAAGGAAAGCAGGACGCGGCGGCGCAGATCATCAAGCGTTTCGCGCTCGACGCCGATCAGACCGATGCGATCCTCGAGCTGAAGATTTATCGCCTCGCGCGGCTGGAGATCCTGATCATCCGGAAGGAGCTCGAGGAGAAGCGCCGCCGCACCCGCCAGATCAACACGCTGCTCAAGGACGAGCAGAGCCGGTGGGACATCGTCAAGGTCGAGATCGAAGAGATCCAGAAGAAGTACGGCGACGCGCGCCGATCGAAGATTGCCAGCGACGAAGGGGAAGCCGAGTACACCGCGCAGGACTTCATCGACGAAGAGGACAACTGCGTGATCGAGTCGCGCGACGCGTGGGAGAAGCGGCAGAAGGAACAGAAGGACGTCTCGTCGACCCGCCTGCGCGAAGGGGATGCGGTGCTGGCCGTGCTGCCGGGCAGCACGCGGGCGTCGGTCGTCTTCTTCAGCAACTTCGGCGTGGCTTACACGGCACGCATTGCCGACATGCCCGCGTCGACCGGCTATGGCGAGCCGATCCAGCGATTCTTCAAGTTGAAGGACGGCGAGCGCATCGTCGCGGCGCTGAGCCTGGATCCGCGGGCGGCCGGCGAGATTGCGCCCAGGAAGGAAGGGGCGGAGCCGCGCGTTCACGCCCTCGCCGTTGCGAGCGACGGCTACAGCCTGCGTTTCAGCCTGCAGCCGTTCGTCGAGCCCAGCACGCGGGCGGGCCGCCGTTTCGCCAAAGCGGGGGAGAAGGCGGAGTTTGTCGGCGTCGCGCGGCTGAGCGCCGGCGAGGTCATCATCGCGGCCACCCGGGAAGCGCACGGGATGCTGTGCAAGGCTGATGAGGTCAGCTTCCTCTCGGGGCCTGGCCGGGGCGTCATCCTGATCAAGCTGTCTTCTCCAACGGACCGGGTGCTCGGGTTCATCGCGTCGGTCGGCGATCGCGATCTGCTGACGGTCGAGACGAGCCGCGGCGCCGAGCAGACGATCAGCACCGCCAAGTACGACGTCACCGGCCGCGGCGGCAAGGGACGCGAGCTGCTCCAGCGCGGCCAGTTCACCCGCATCGTCTGGCCGACGCCCGAGGCGCCGCCGCCGTTGGAGGTGCCC
>JBOGIX010000072.1:0-3560 GCA_050744685.1 Vicinamibacterales bacterium
CAAGTGGACCCGGCGGCCTGCCGGGGAATGAATCGAAGAAGGGACCTCACCTTGCGTCGCCGGCCGTAATTCATCGAGTAACAAATTCGGAAGCCACCGGCAGCACCGACATTCGCCAACCGAGTGCCTTCTCGAGCGTGCGCGCTGACCGGTTCGCGTCCGCCAGGCTCGAGTAGTGTCCGACGCGCAAGCGATACATACTTCCCGAACCCGAAATCGGCGGCTCGAGATACGCCGCGTGCCCCGCATGCTTCAGTTCGGTGACCATCGCCATGGCGTGGCGAACGTTGGTCGACTCCGCAACCTGAATCGTGAACACGCCGACGGCTCCCGGCGACTTCGGGACCGGCGCCTCGTCGGCCGCAACGTGCGCTTCGATGACCTCTGCTGACGCCGCGCGCTGCTCTGGCGTGCTCACACCCTGGGATCCGGCGCCTGCGGCCACAGCCGCGGCAGGCAAGACAGCGAGATCGATGTTCTTGACGAGCGCCGGCCCATCGGGAACTCTCACTGCGACGCTGTGGTCGCGTCCGTCGTGTTTCGCCACGACGGTGTACTCGCCCGCCGGAAGGTTGCGGAATGCGTATTGACCGTTGGCGTCTGTTACGGATTGCTGCCGGAGCGGCAGGATCTCCACCGTGGCGCCGCCCAGTGCGACGTATTGGCCAGTGTCGCGATTGAACAACCGGGCGCGGCCAGCAACGCTGCGGTAAGGGCGCAGTACGAACCTGGCGCGGCCCGGCGCGTTCTGGTCGACGCGAACGCGCTGGGGCGTGAGGTTGTCCACGGGGTAACCGGCCGGGACGGATCCCGCCTCGATGCTGACGTCGTAGTCGCCCGCCAGCAGTCCTTCCTCGACGAAGGTCCCATCGTCAGCCGTCCGGACCGTCGTGCGGCGATCGGCGCTGGCGATGCGCACGAGAATCCCCGGAAGCGCGGTCCCAGCATCGGTCAGGACGACGCCGCGGAGAGTCGAGCGGGAGAGCGCAACTCCGAACTGGACGGATGAACCGGTGTCGACGTCCGTCGGCGACGGCGTCGTGAAGAACGTCGGCTGGCTCGACGCATAGCGCGCCTCGACGCGATGCCGGCCGTAAGGCACGTCTTCGAACCGGAAGCGCCCCGAACTGTCGGTGCGGGTGGACCGGACGTTGTCCAGGATCACTTCGACGCCGGCCATGAGCGCCATCCCTGGCGTGTACATGCCCTGGACCTGATCGTCCCTGAAGACGATCCCGTCGATGTGGCCGCGGCGCGCCATGAGAAGATCCGGCCCGCTGTTCAGTGTCCGTCGCATCGCCCCGAACACCACCGGCCGGCACGAGGACGACAGAAAACGATCGTGGCAGAGCGCTGACCAGGTGAAGAACACGTCGGTGGCGCTCCCGAGCCGCTGCGAGTAGCTCAGCGAGTGCACCGCGGCCACTGACGTGCGCTCGATCGCTTCGTCACGGTTGAAGAGCGTGCTCACGGAAAGCTGCGGACGACTCGCACCGGAGCCCGCCCAGCCGCCGCTCGCGCCCAGGCGGGTACGAACCGGGGTCACGTCGATTTGAACGTCGTTCGCGTAACCGTAAGACGCCAGTTCAGCATTCGTCCGAAGCAGGTCGGCGAGCTGTTGTGGCGTGCTCGCGGCAACGCCGAGCCGATCGAGCATCGGCTGCAACCACGGTATCTCCGTGAAAATCCGCCGGGCCGTAGGCGCCTGCGTCTGCCGCTCGCCGGACGCGGACAGCCGGAAGCCACGAGCGGATCCGTTGAGATTGACGCGAACCAGATGGCCCCCCAGATCCCGCGTCGTTTCTCTGGAGAATTGATAGTCGAGGCTGGCACCCGCGTATCGTCCGGAGAACGAAGCGCCCACGGGCAGGGCGAGGCTGTTGATTCTCGATCCGGTCTGCGCCGCATTCTCGAAGAGCGAGACGCCCGAACCGCCGTGGATGGCCCAGCGCTCGGTCAGCCGGCGCTGCAAGTCGACACTGGCCACACTGCTCGTCTGATCGATCCGGCCCTGCGTGTAATGGCGGGAGGACAGCATCGCGTTGACGCCCGACTTGTCGCCCTGCCAGACCCATCCGCCCTCGACCTGTCGCCCGCTCTGCTGGTCCGTGGTCAGCGATGGCAACTCGGGAGGCGCGATGCGCACTTTCGCCCACGCGCGATTGTTGGGCCGATCGAGCTCGACTTCCAGCGCACCGCCAACCGAACGGCTGACACCGAGCTCCGCGAGGAGCCTCACGTCGGAGGCCGTCCGCGTCTCGTAGAGCAGCGTGCCGAGCGCCCCACGCCGGCCGCTCCGAGTCGTGCCGTCGAAGTAGAAGAGGTTCGGCGTGAGACTGGTGCGTGGCGAGAGATGGTGGCGGTACGCGACGCCGGCGACCGCTTGCTTGTCGATCGGCAGCAGGAGGTGCTCGAACGTGCTGAAGAAGCTGTAACCGGCATTCACCTGCCACGGTCCCTCCCGGAGATAGAGCCCGCGAACGTTGGATCGGGAAATGGTCAGCGGCGAGTTCGAGATCACGCGGTCGAGCAGCGTGATCTCCCGGTTGGGAGAGCGCAGCGTGAACGTTGCCTGGGGGATGCTGAACGGCGACGCGATGTCGCGGCCGAACGGCGCGGCACCCCCCAGCGTCAACTCCGCCGTTCGATCGCCGTCGCGGCGCGAGACGAACAGGGTGCCCTGGAAGATGCCCGGATCGGATCCGTATCGTCCCTCGTAGTAGCCGGTCGACCCGTTCTGGGCACCGGTGCTCCGCATTCCGGGAAGCACGATCACCGGCGGCTCGGCAACGAGCACGTTCAGCGTGATTGTTTCATCGCCGGCCATGACGACGACGTTGGTCGAGCCGGGGCCGCGGCCGACGAGCGTCACCAGGCCGTCGTGGACGGACGCCGCTACGCGCGCTGGATCCAGCGACATCGCCGCGGTCGCGCCTGGAACCTGGCGCGTCGCGACCTGCTGGTATTCCAGCGTCAGCGATTGTGCGGTGGCGTCGCTACCGGGGATCGCCAGCACGGCGATCAGCGTCGCGACGATCGTCGCGAGCGGCCGGCACGGCGAACTCCGCAGCGCGCGTGAGCACTTGTCGCGCATGGTCGTCGTATTCGAGCGAGAAAATGGCGCGGTAGCGGCCCGGGGCCAGCAGCGCCGGATATTCGGCCTTGAAGGCGAGCCGTTCCCCAGGCATCAGCCGCTGGGGCTCCACGGGAACCTTGCCGACGAGCGTCCCCGCTTCGTTGAGCAGCGCGGCGCCGCCGCTGGCGACCACCGGCTCCGCACCGACGTTCGTGACCCATTCGGTCACAGCCAGGTTGCTCGTGTCCGTTTGATCCGACACTTCGGGGGTGCCCGCCTCGATGCGGGCATCGCCCGAGATCGAGAAGGTGATCAGCGACCCGAGCGACGCGGTCATCGCCACGCCGCGCTGGCTGCCGACGACGGTTTGACCGCGGAAGATGGCGGCGACGCCGCGAATCGACGAGCCTGGCGGCATCGTGATCGTCACGTCAGCCGTGCCGACTGCACCTGGCGGAATGACCAGCTCTTTCGGCGAGAACAC
>JBOGIX010000073.1:0-3141 GCA_050744685.1 Vicinamibacterales bacterium
TCGCCGCCACATCGTCGCGGCCCTCGAGCGCACGAACTGGGTGATCGCGGGCCCCAACGGCGCCGCGGCCCGGCTCGGGATCAAGCGGTCCACGCTGCAGTTCCGCATGCGCAAGCTGGGGATCGTCCGCCCGGCGCAGCAGCACTGAGTCGCCGGCGTTCCCGCCCTGGTGCGCGTCCTTTCCGCCGGCAGGGGGCTGCGCTACCATCAGCCCGATGCTCAATTACATCTGGTTCTCCCTCATGGCGATTGCGCTCGTGGTGGCGGCGTTCCGCGGGACGGTTGAAGGCGTCACCGCGGGCGCGATGGACTCGGCGAGCACCGCCGTCCAGATCGCCATCGGCCTCGTCGGCATCATGACGCTGTGGCTCGGCATGATGCGCGTGGCCGAAGCGGCGGGGCTCGTGGCGCTGCTCGGTCGCGCGCTGGCGCCGCTCCTGCGCCGGCTCTTTCCCGAGGTGCCTCCCGACCATCCCGCCGGCGGCGCCATCGTCCTGGCGACGGCCGCGAACGTGCTCGGCCTGGCGAACGCTGCGACGCCGATGGGCATCAAGGCGATGGAGGAGCTCCAGGCGCTCAACGCGGACAAGGATACGGCGACCAATCCCATGGTCACGTTCATGGCCATGACGACGTCCGGCGTGCAGCTGATCCCGGCAACGATGATCGGTGTGCTGGCGGCGTCCGGATCGACGAACCCTACGGCAATCATCGCCACCTCCATCATCGCCACCTTCATCGGCACGATCGCGGCGGTCGTGGCAGCGAAGCTGCTTCAGCGGTTCTATCCGTCCGGCGCGGGCATCATCGCGGCAGGGGACGGCCGCTGATGCGCGCGGCGCTCGAGGCCATCTCGCTCTGGGCGATTCCGGTGCTGCTCGTGGCGATTCCGCTCGTCGGGCTGCTGCGGAAGGTGAAGGTCTACGACGTGTTCATCGAGGGGGCGAAGGAAGGGTTCGAGGTCGCCATCCGGATCATCCCGTTTCTCGTCGGCATTCTGGTCGCCATCGGCATGTTCCGCGGGTCCGGTGCGATGGATCTGCTGACGGCGGCGCTTCGCCCGCTTGCCGCCGCGACCGGCTTTCCCGCCGAGCTCGTGCCGCTCGCGATCCTGCGTTCACTCACCGGGAGCGGATCGCTCGCGTTCACCACCGACCTGGTCAAGACGCATGGGCCCGATTCCCTGCTGGCACGGACGGCGGCAACGATGTACGGGTCGAGCGAAACCACGTTCTATGTGCTGGCGGTGTATTTCGGGGCGGTCGGCGTCAGGCGGACGCGTCACGCCGTGCCCGCCGCGCTCATCGGCGACCTCGTCGCCGCGATCGCCGCCGTCGCCGTGTGCGCCTGGATGTTCTGACTGAACGGCCGGCCAGCCTCGCCAAGGCTACGGCGGCACGCCGGAGCTTTAGCGAAGACTCGAAGAACCGAGCTCCCCAGCCTTTCGGGCATCGGTGACTGCAGCTGGTTTGAGTCGAACCAGGATCTGCACAGGAGATCTTGGTTTGGCACTCAGGCCGGCGCGCGAGCGTGAAGCCGGCAGGCGCTTCGCGCTAACGGATTTAGTTCGATGCCGCCGCCGTGAACTTTCCGTACTCCTCTTTGAGCTGATCGGCCGTCAGCGACGCGTCGCGCACCAGGATGCGATGGCGGAAGGTGATGGACTCCCCTGGCTTCAGCGTCAGCGTGGCAGGCGGCTGCTTCGGATCGTAGCCCTGGCGTCCGAGCGGGTTGGCCGCGAAGAGGCCGTATCCGCGCGCGTGCCAGTAGGTCGGATGGCCGTGGTTCGAGGGGTGATCGAAGATCGCCAGCGTTACGGGGCCGCCGCCCACCATTCCGGTGAGTCCCATCCATGGGCCTCGCGTGCCCCACACCTCCTCGCCCGTCTTCCCGTCGCTGCCAATGTAGCGGCCGCTCGTGCTGCTGTTGTCGAGGCGCTTGACCGTTTCCTTGCCGCCGCCTGGCCCGACCAGCACCTCCGGCTGCTTCGACGCGTGATCGAGCTCACGCGCGACGCGGATGCCGAATGCCCCCTCCTTCGTATCCTTGAACGTCACCGGCTGCGTGGTCGCCGTCCAGGTAGTGGTGCGGTCGATTACGCGGCGGCCCGGCGCGCCGGAGAACACGAACTGCGTCCGTTCCTGCAGGAGCGTGGATCCATCGGGAATCTTCCAGTCGGCGGTGACCGTCAACTCACCGCGATCCGCGCCGCCGGCGGTTTTCACGATTGCCTTGTGGACGATGGTGCCCATCCTCGGTTTGTTGGCGGCGGGCGTCGCGTCCGAGTGGCCCCAGAAATCGAAGCCGTTCACGTCGCCGTAGTTGAACCAGTGACCGACGTGATGCGGATGATCGGCGCGCTCACCCGGCCGCGGCTCGAGCGGATACCCGCGCGTCACGACCGCGCCCGCGGCGGAGCGGATCGGATAGAGCACCGGCTTCTGCAACGAGGCGGGGTAGAGATAGGAGGTGAACGGCTTGCCGTCGATGGCGATGTCGACACGGTGGTCCGCCGGCCGATCGGTGACGGTGACGCCGGCCCCGGGTTGCTGCGCCGGCGTCGCATCAGCGAGAAGAGCCGCGAGAGCGAGCGTGGTGAACAGATGGCGTCTGAACATGGGGGAAATGGTATCCCATGGAGGAGGCGATCGAGGCAACTGAGGTGGAGGAGAGCCGGGGCCATCGAGGACACGGATCCAGACACGGAGCAACGGAGGCAACGGACGGCAACGGAGGGCCCGATCTTCCAACGCTTCGTTTGGTGTCCGGCCGGCCGCAGGACAGGAGCCACGATCCGGAAAAACGCAGGCCGTGTGGAGGTTGCGTCGGCTTGCGTCTCCGCACGCTGCCTCTACGGCGTCGGGATACTATCAGTGTTCACGCCCGTGTGCCGCGCCGTGATTGCGACACGTGACGCGCCGAGGAGGTGCCTATGTCAGTAGCACGCGTTGTCGAGATTTCGTCCACGTCCACCAAGAGCTTCGAAGATGCGATTCAGCAAGGCGTAGCTCGGGCCACGAAGACGCTCCGGCAGGTGCGCAGCGCCTGGATCAAGGAACAGGAAGCCCAGATTCAGGGGGACAAGATTACCGCCTACAAGGTGAACATGCTCGTCACCTTCGTGCTGGACGACACGAGCCC
>JBOGIX010000074.1:0-4448 GCA_050744685.1 Vicinamibacterales bacterium
ACGTGAGATAGCCTAGTCCGAGTTCAAAAAGGACGGCGATCTTGCGGCCGAGAGAAGGGTCGTCGGCAAAGAAGGTCATGCCCTCCTCCACCGACATGCGCAGCACGTCGTCGATCGTCTTGCCGCGGACGGTGACTTCGAGCGTCTCGCTGTTGAAGCGCGCGCCCTTGCACACGCTGCAGGTCACCTCGACGTCCGGCATGAAATACAGCTGCGTGGTGATCGAGCCCTCGCCCTGGCACTCCTCGCAGCGTCCTCCCTTGACGTTGAAGCTGAAGCGGCCCGGCTTGTAATCGCGCTCCATCGACAGCGTCGCCTGCGTGAAGAGATCGCGGATCGCATCGTAGAAGCCGACATACGTCGCCGGATTGGACCGGCTGTTCCGCCCGATCGGCGACTGGTCGATGTTGACGACCCTGTGCACGTGCTCCATGCCGTCGACCGCCGCGTGATCGCCGGGCAGCGTCCGCGTGTCGACGAGCCGCTTCCACAGCGCCTTGTAGAGAATGTCGTTGACCAGCGTGCTCTTGCCCGAGCCCGAGGCGCCAGTGACCGCGATCAGCGTCCCCAGCGGAAACGAGACGTCGATGGACTTCAGGTTGTTCTCGCGCGCGCCGCGCACGGTAAGCGTCCTGCCGTTGCCACGGCGCCTCGCGGCCGGCATGGCGATGCGCCGCCGCCCGGAGAGGAACTGCCCGGTCGGCGACCCCTTGCACGCCATCAGGTCGTCGAGCGTCCCCTGCACGACGACGCGGCCGCCGTGCACGCCGGGCCCCGGCCCCATCTCCACGAGATGATCCGCCGCGCGAATCGTGTCCTCGTCGTGCTCGACGACGATGACCGTGTTGCCGATGTCGCGCAGGCTTTCGAGCGTGGCGATCATCTTGACGTTGTCCTTGGGATGCAGGCCGATGCTCGGCTCGTCGAGCACGTAGAGCATGCCCATCAGCCCGGATCCTATCTGTGTGGACAGCCGGATGCGCTGCGACTCGCCACCCGAGAGCGTGCCCGAGCGCCGGTTGAAGTTCAGGTAGTCCAGTCCGATCCCGAGCAGCAGTTCGAGGCGGCCGCGAATCTCCTTGAGCACCTGGCGCCCGGCATCGGCGCCGCGGCCCACCGGCTTGATGGTGCCAAGAAAGGCGTGCAGCTCGTCGAAGTTGAGCTGCCCGACGTCGTAAATCGTCCTGCCGGCGATCGTGAACAGGAGGCGCGTCGCCCGGACGCGCGCGCCGTGGCAGTCGGGACAGGTGTGCTCGACCATCACCTTGTCGAGCCACGCCTCCATACGTGAGTTCGCTTCGCCGCGCTGGCGGTAACGGCGATAGTAGCGTTCGATGCGGCGGGCGATGCCGCCGAAGCCGACCTCGCGCCCTTCGTCGCGGCCCAGTTTGACCTTGGCGTCCGGCGGCGTCATCAGCACCAGTTTCGCCGGCTCGATCCCGTACAGGATCCCGTGCCGCGCCTGGTCGGACAGCTGATTCCACGGCGCGTCGAGCGGGAATCCGAGCGCCGAGGACAGGCTGAACATCACCCGCCCGTCCCACGTGTCGGGGTTGTACTTGAACGCTTCGCGCACGAAGCAGCCGCCGAGGATGCTGCGGGCCGGATCCGGAATCAATAGCTCGGGGTGCGTGAGCTTGTCCACCCCGAGACCACCGCAGGTGCGGCATGCGCTCTCGGGGTTGTTGAACATGAAGAAATCAGGACCGATCTCCCCATAGACGAAGTGATGGGTCGCGCTGCACAGGCCCTTGTAAAAGCGGTCCGCCTCCGCCTTGCTCGCGCCTTTTGCGACGTGTACCTGGATCAGCCCGTCGCCCACGAGCAGCGTGGCCGCGATGGCCGCCTTGATGGCCTTCTCGTGCCTGCGGCTCACGATCACTCGATCGACCACGGCGTCCATGTGCCGGACGTCGGAGGCGTCGAGCGCCATCTCCTCGGAGATATCGACGGCCTTGCCGTCGATGATCAGGGTCCGGCAACCCTTCTTGCGCACCTCGGTGAACACGAAGTCCAGCTCCTCGCCGTACACCTTGAACACCGAGGCGCGCAGCTCCACGGCCGCGCCTTCCGGCAGCGACAGGATGGCCTCGAGGATCTGGCTGGCCGACCGGTTCGGCGCAGGCTCGCCGGTCCGCGGACAGTGCGCCTCGCCGATGGTCGCAAACAGCAGGTTCAGGTAGCTGGCGATGTCGGTCATCGTGCCCACGGTCGATCGCGGATTGCTGGCAATCGTCTTCTGCTCGATGGAGATCACCGGCGACAGCCCGAACACGAAGTCGACGTCCGGCTTCGAGACGTGCGCCACGAAGCGCTTCGCGTAACTCGACAGCGACTCGAGATACCGGCGCTGCCCTTCGGCGTAGATCGTGTCGAAAGCCAGGCTCGATTTGCCGGACCCCGACAGGCCGGTGACCACGACGAGGCTGTCGCGCGGGATCTCGAGCGAGATGTTCTTCAGGTTGTGGACGCGGGCGCCCTGCACCGCGATCGTCGTCCGCGCCGGCGGCCGCGCCGCCGGCCTCGCGGCGGGCGGCCTAGAACGCATCCGGCGGCTCCGCCATGAAGAAGAACGCGAGCTCCTGCACCTCGACGTTGCTCTTCTTCGTGAGGTGCACGGGTATCGACGCCTTGCCGATGAGCCCACGATCGGCCAGGTACTCGCACGCCGTCGTCACGCTCTCGATGCCGAAGTTCTTCGTGAAGTGCGCGTCGATGTCCTTGCACGGCCGCGCCTCGCCCGCCTCGCGCAGGTAGTCGACGACAGGCGCGAACAGCGTCGACGCGCGCTCGTCGACGTAGCGGTCGATGGCGTCGAGCGCCGCTTGCACCGACGGGCGCGTCTTCTGCTCGTTCAGCAGGTTGGTATAGATGGTCCGGAAAAACGGCGGATTCAGTGTCATCGCCTGCGGCAGGACCTCACGATCGACCAGCTGCCCGGCGCCGATCACCTCGAGCTTCGCGAGCGAGGTCGCCGCATACAGGATCCACAGCGCCGCGTAATCGAGGTCGCCCCTGGTCACGAACCACTTGTGGGCCTTGTCGATGCACGACAGCGCGCCCGCCGCCGCCTGCAGCAGCTGCACGGCAGCGTCGCGCGTGCCGAGCGAGTGCAGCCGGCCGCAGAGATCGGCAATCGTCTCGTCGTGCGTGTAGAGCAGCCGTCCCTTCGCCAGGAACGAGTGCATGAACGAGTTGTGCAGCGACCCTTCGACGATTCGCCGGAACTCGGTGCGGGGCAACAGAATCGCGTGGACGTTCACGCCGTCGGCATAGAGCGCAACGTCGGACACCTCGGTCTTCTTGTCGTCGATCGTGACGAGGACCAGGTCGATGTCGGACTTGTGCCACACGGTGTCGTGCGACAGGCTGCCGCACAGGATGGCCGCGAGGATCGACCGGTCCTCCTTGACCTGCGCCACGAGCGCGTCGAGAGCGCTGGTAAACGTCGCGTGAACGGATTTCATGGGACCGGCAACCGGGCGGTCAGTGTAACTGAAGTCGGGCGCTTTCAACTCCCAACGTCCACCCTCCCCGCCTTCGCGCGTCATGGTACCAGCGCGCTTCGGCGAGGCCTCGCCACAGCGTGCCGCTGATTCGTTCGGCACGCGACGGCGGGCAACTCCCAAGGCGCGGGATCGGGTCAGCCCGGGTGAAAGGCGCACCAGTATGGGTGGTTCGATCGACTTCCACCCCGCTCTCTCGACCCCGCGCCTTGGGAGTTGGAAGTTGGGAGGTACGTAGTTAGCGGGTCTGTTCGTACCGAGCTGACGGCTGCGCGCGGCGCGGCACGAAGCTGCGAAAGCACGAAGCGACGAAGGAGACGTGCATTTGACTGAGGGCAAAAGGACACGCGCCACCGGCTGGCCCTTCGGGCTGCGCGACGACACATCGTCGTGAGGCGCGACGCGCAAGCCGTGGGCCCGGTAGCAGCCACGACACGGCCGGAACCAATCACGCATCGACCCCGGTAAACAGATACGTTGGAAGTTGGGAGTTGTCGAGATCCCCCGATGACCCAGACCGGATAGTATTAACTGATCAATGGCCGACTCCGACCCCAGACGTGCGAGCAGGGCCGCGCTCTGGACCTTGCTTGCCCTCGCCGCCGTCCTGCTACCGGTGATGATCCTGGCGTCGTTCGACTTCGGCGTCACCTGGGACGAGAAGGATCGGCACCGCAACGGCGAGCTCGTGTGGCAGTTCCTCCGCGGCCTCCGCGCCCGGTCGGCCTTTGCCGAGACCGGCGGCCACCTCTACCCCGGGATGTTCGACACGATTTGCGCAGCGCTCGAGACGTGGATTCCGTGGAACCGCTACGAGGTGCGCCACGCGGTCAATGCGGTCTTCGGCTGGATCGGGATCGTCTACTGCGGGCGGCTCGCGGCGCGGCTGTTCGGCCCGTGGGCCGGCCCGCTCGGGCTGATCCTGCTGGCCCTCTCCCCGCG
>JBOGIX010000075.1:0-8105 GCA_050744685.1 Vicinamibacterales bacterium
GACACCGCGCCGAAGCTGGCGAGCGCCGCGGCCTCCGAGTCGAAGTTCTCGAACACCTCGAGCAGCTTGGAGATCTGCATCACCCGATAGCTGCGCGACGAGAGATGGAGGAGCTTGATGTCTCCTCCTTTCTGGCGCACGCTCACGAAGCGCGCCACGAGCTCGCCGACGCCGCAGCTGTCAATCGCCGTCACGTGCTGCAGATCGACGATGATCTTCAGGCGGCCCTGCGCGACCAGCTGGTTCACCCGCTCGCGCAGCAGCACGTCCCCATCGTCGTACAGCAGGCGGCCGTTCAGCTCGAGGAGCGTCACTTCGCCGACACGGCGCTCGGTAAGGGTCACGGGTGGGCTCGCGCGCGGATTATAGCGCCATTACTTCAGGGCGCTCTCGTCGCAGGGGGAGCCGGCCAGCACCGAGAGCAGGATCAGCGGATTCCGCCCTTCGCGCCGCAGGCTGTGGGGTGTGCCGCGCGGCACGAGCGCGAAGTGGCCCGGGCTCATCTTCGTGTCCTGGTTCCTCATACGGACCGTGCCGCCGCCCGCGACGACGTAAAGGACCTCGTCGACGTCGGCGTGCTGCTCGTCCAGTGGATCCCGCACCTGCAGCAGTCGCGCGGTGCCTCCTTCGGCACAGGCCAGGAGCGTCTCCTTCTGCGGCTCGCCGCCGATCAGGTTCTTGTCGAGGAAGTCCGGCAGCGACAGCGATCGCGGCTCGACGACCCGTGTGCTTCGCTCCGGCTTCGGCTCGGGCGCGGGCGGCGGTTCCGGCGCCGGCGCCGGCTTGACCGGCGCAGCCGTCAGCGCAACGGACACGGTCGTCGCCTGATTCCGCATGACGAACTCGCGCTCGAGTGTGGTGAAGCCCTCGTGCTCGAAGCGCAGCCGATACGTCCCGCCGCGCATCGAGCGGAACGCGATGCTTCCGTTCTGCCCGGTTTCACCCGAGCGATCGACGGGACCGGCAGCGGCGACGCGAACGTCGGCGAGTCCGTTGCCACTCTTGTCCGTGACCTCGACCGTCAGTGTGGAGCCTCCGCCGCCGCGCGATGGCTGGGCAGGCCGGGGCTTCTGTTGCGGTTGCGACGGCTGCGGCGCCGGTTGCGCGGGCGGCTTCTCTTGACGTGCCTCGCCGGCCACGGCGAACACCAGCAGCGCCGCGAAACTCAGAGCGTGAAACGAGTGCTTCATTCCCGTATGAAACTACTGCTGCGCGTTTCGCGCAAGAATCTTCTCTTGTCCTCGCGGGCGGCATTCTTGGGGCCAGGGGGCCATCTTGCGGCAGGGCTCAATTGCTCGCGGGGCGCCATCTTTGGCGGCCAGGGGTCATCTTGCTGCGCACAAGGCTCAGCTGGCTCGCGAGGGGCCTCAACGTATGGCCGGACTCAACGGCCCCCGCCGTCTTTTTACTGCTCCTGTGGGCCGCGGGCGTTATGACGGCGGCCATCTTGCAGCAAAATTCCTCTTTCAGGGAGGAGAAACTGCTCATGGACGCAAGTATCACCTGGTCGCGCAACTATGATTCCGCGCTCGCGGAGGCGGCGCGGACCGGCAAACCGATCCTGCTCGATTTCTCCGCCGCTCCCATGTGAGCCGGCTGCGCTCGGCTGGATGCCGAGGTGTATCCGCAGCCGCGCATTGCGGCGCTCGTGCGGGACCATTTCATTCCCGTTCGCGCGCACGTGAAGGAAGACGCGGCCGAGTTCCAGCGGCTGGGCGCACAGTTCGGCGCCCAGTGGACCCCCACGACATTGATCGTCGATCCCGGCGGCGCGGAGCGGCACCGGATCGAAGGTTTCCTTCCGGCCGACGACTTCGCGGCACAGCTGGAGCTCGGGCTGGCCGCGGCCCTGTTCGCACGCGGGCAGTTCCCTGAAGCAGAGCGCGCCTACCAGCAGGTGCTCGAACGGTTTCCGCAAACAGACGCGGCGCCCGAGGCGCAGTACTGGTCGGGTGTCTCGCGTTACAAGGCCTCAGGGGATCCCGCCGCGCTCGCCGACACGGCGCGGCGTTTCAAGCAGCAGTACAAGGATTCGACCTGGGCCAAGAAGGCGTCGGTCTGGGACGCGTGACCGGCGAGGCCGCGCCGATGCCGCTGTCGAATCAGGGGACGAGCAGCAGCTTGCCGATCGTCTTGCGCGACTCCAGATCGAGATGGGCGGCGGCAGCGTCGGCGAGCGGATACGTGCGGTCGATACGGATCTCGAGCGCTCCCGACGCGACGGCCTCGAGCACCTCGCCCGCGCGCCACAACAGCTCGTCGCGCGTCAGGAGGTAGTGCGCGAGGCTCGGCCGGGTCAGGAACACCGAGCCGCGCGCGTTCAGCACCTGCGGATCGAGCGGCGCCACCGGTCCGCTCGACTGGCCGAAGAGCGCCAGCATCCCGCGCGGGCGCAGGCACGTGAGGCTCTTGTCGAACGTGGTCTTCCCGACCGAATCGTAGACGACGTGGACGCCGCCCCCGTCGGTAAGCCGCATCACTTCGGCGGCGAAGTCGGCGGCAGTGTAGATGATGGCCTCGTCCACACCCGCTTCGCGCGCCGCGCGCGCTTTTTCCTCCGTCGAGACCGTCCCGAAGACGCGTGCTCCGAGCGCCTTCGCCATCTGCACGATCAGGCGTCCGGCGCCGCCGGCGGCCGCGTGCACGAGGCAGCTCGTGCTGCTGTCGAGCGCATAAGTGGAGCGCGTCAAGTAATGCGCCGTCATGCCCTGCAGCATCACCGCCGCGGCGGATTCGAGGTCCACGCTGTCGGGCACCTTTACGAGCTGCGCTGCCGGCACGACCGCGTACTCACCGTACGATCCGCGAACCATGGCCCACGCGACACGGTCCCCCGGCGAGAGATCGTCCACCTCGGGCCCGACCGCGTCGACTGTGCCGGCGCCTTCGGAGCCGATGGTCATCGGTTGCTCGGCCTTGTAGAGGCCGCGACGGAAATAGATGTCGATGAAGTTCACGCCGCTCGCGGCGACGCGCACCCGGGCCTGCTTCGGCCCCGGTGCCGGAAGCGGCACGTCGACCAGCTGCATCGCTTCGGGACCGCCCGGTTCTCGCACTTGGATTTGCTTCAACCCATAACCTCCGGATCAGAGGGATCGTTCAGGGATCGCGATTATGTCAACTCCCAACTCCCAACTTCCAACTCCAAAGGCGCGTGGCTCGAGAGAGCGGCGGTGAAACTCGAGCCAACCAGCTCGGGAGCGGGCCATTTCCAGCCAGATGGTTCGCAGGACTTCGCCTTGGGAGTTGGGAGTTGGTAAATTTATTCAGACTCTTCTCACCATCGATGCCATCGCCGACACCAGCTCCGCCGGCTCGATCGGTTTGGCCAGGTGCAGGTCGAACCCGGCGTCGAGGGCGCGCTGGCGATCGATTCCTCTGGCATAGGCCGTCACGGCGATGCTGACGATGGACCTGCCCGATCGCGCGAGCGTTTCGCGTACCAGCGCCAGCAGCTCGTAGCCGTCCTGACCCGGCATCTCGATGTCCGACACCAGCACGTCGATGGCGGACGTCTCTATGCTGGCCAGCGCCTCGGAGGCCGACGAGGCGCACGTCACCACGGCGCCCGCCATTTCGAGGATCGACGCGAAGAGGTCGAGCGCATCTTGATCGTCATCCACGACGAGCGCGTGGATGCCGTCGAGACGCGCGGCGGCGGCCCCGCCGGGCAGCGCTGACGGCGCCGCGACTGCTGCCGCGGGTTCCGCGTGCCGGACGACGCGCGTCGGCAGCAGGACGCGGAAGGTTGCGCCCTGTCCTTCTCCGTCGCTCTCGACCGAGACGGATCCGCCGTGCAGCTCGGCGAGGTGGCGCACGATGGCGAGGCCGAGGCCGAGCCCGCCGAACCGGCGCCGCGTGCCCGCGTCGGCCTGGCGGAAGCGCTCGAACACGAACGGCACGAACTCCGGGGCGATGCCGATGCCGGTGTCGCGGACGGCGATCTCCACGTTGCCGTCGGCGCGCGCCACCGACACGCGCACCAGGCCTCCGTCGGGGGTGAACTTGATGGCGTTCGAGAGCAGGTTCCAGACGATCTGCTGCACGCGTTCGGGGTCGGCGTGGATCGCGCCGGCGCCTGCGTCGAGCGCCTTCTCGAGCCGGATGTTCTTCGCGGTGAGCGCCGGCTCCAGCGTGTCGATCGCCTTCAGGACGACATCCGCGATGTTGATGGGCCTGGCGTCGAGCCGGAGCTTCCCGCTGATCGTGCGCGAGACGTCCAGCAGATCCTCGATGAGCTTGGTCTGCGCACGCGCATTGCGCTCGACGGCGGCAAGCGCACGCCCCTGCTGCTCGGGCGGAACGATGCCGGTCGAGAGCATGCGGATCCAGCCGTAGATGGCGGTGAGCGGCGTTCGCAGCTCGTGCGAGAGCGTCATGAGGAACTCGTCCTTCAGCCGGCCGGCTTCCTCCGTCTCGCGGCGCGCGCGCTGTTCGCGTTCGAGCGCGCCTTCGAGGCGCTCGTTCGCCTCGCGCAAGTGGATCGATTCGAGCCGCTGCACCTCCCGCAGCTCTCCCTCGACCCTGACGCGCTCGTCGATCTGCCTGAAGAGCGCGAACACGATCCCGCCGAGCGTCGTCGTCAGCGCGCCGAGCACGATGAGCGTGGTGCGCAGCTGCGCCCCCCAGTCGGCCAGTGCTTCGCTGCGGCTGAGCGAGACGCCGACGATCAACGGCGGCGACGTGAGCGTGTGATAGGCGCTGACGAACAGCGGGCCGCCGGGCGCCATCGGACCGGTGACCACGTTGCGGGGCGCACCGGTCCGCGCCGCCTGAAAGAGCGGACTGTCCTGCGCCGTCTGTCCGATCGGGTTTTCCTCCGAGGGCTCGCGGAATACGACGACGCCTTCCGGATGGAAGACCCATGAAACCCCGCCGGCTCCGACGTCGAGGCTCCTGAAGAACGGGCGGTAGGCTTCCGGTCCGACCGAAGCGACCACGACGCCGTCGAAGCCTCCGGAGGGGGTCTTGAGCCGTCGGCCGATAGGGATGATGTAGCGCGGCGGGTTCGGCACGAAGAACGGCGCATCGACGACCAGCGTGTTCTTCTCCGATCGCGAGAGCGTCTGATAGATGAACAGGCTGGCCCGGCTCTGCCCGATGATCTCGGGATTCGTGGAATGGCGGATGACGCCGTCAGCGGTCGTGACGCTGATCGATCCGCTGCCTGGCAGCGCGTCCCGCGCCGAGAGCAGAATCGGCGCCCATGCGCCGGGGTCGGCCCCCGCGCCGCCGATGCGCACACCGTGCACCGCGAGCTGGGCGAGCGACGTGTCGGCGACGGCGAACTGCCCGCGCAGATACTGGCCCACGACGTAGGTCAGATTCGCGGCGCGCGCTTCTACGTCTTTGAGCGCCTGCCCGTGTTTGATTACGAGGTCGGCGGCCTGAACGGCGTAGACGGCCAGCAGCACCGACGCCGTGAACGCCAGGATGTACAGCTTCGGCCGCCGCTCGAACGCGGCGATCACATCGGGAGAAGCCAACGACGCTGATTCTACTCAACGCGCCCGGTCGCTGCAGCGTCCGACTGCGCTCTCGCGAGCATGTATGATCGAAGCCGCAAGGTGGTCTCTTGGCGGCAAGCGGGCCGCCCGCGAGGAGAAGAAAGAACCGTGCACTACCTCTGCAGGATGCGGCGGTGAGCCAGACGTTCGAAGAATGGCACGCGTTCATCGCCGCGCAGCTCGGCGAGCCGATCGAGCGTGAGGAACGCGCAGATGGCACCACGCATTTCACGGGCGGCAATCCCCCCGAGGTCATTGTCGAGCTCACGCCGTCCGCCGTCACGGTGTGGGAGTATGCCGTGACGTGGGAATCGCCGTACTCGCACGTGCCGAAGCCGCGGCTGATCGGGTCGCTGCGCTGGCGCCGCATCGGCACGCGCGCCGGCATGAAGGTCGTCCAGGCGCTCATCGATGGTGCGAAGGAATCGCGACGCGCGAAGTTCCGGACGTGCCAGCATTGCCTGCAACGCCGGCCGCCCGAGTGGATGCATGAGCTCGATGTCTGCGTCGCGTGCGCACAGACGAGCGCCGGCGGCGTCCACTGATCGATCGCAGCGTCCACTGATCGATCGATGATCGATCGAGCTTGCGTTCCTCTCGATCGAGCCCGCGTTCCTCGAACGGGCCACGCGTTTTGATTCGATTCACGTTGCGTCGGGAAATACCGTTCAGTAGTTTTTCTGAGCGCGCCGATGTAGTTCCTACCTGTTTTTGGCGTGCACTCGCGGTCTGTTCCCGCACGCCCTCGCGTGGCCGTGCGAAATCACGCGCAAATCCGTCCAGCAGCGTACCAGCGTGAGCTGGCCGGGTCCTTGCCTGCATGACCCGGCCAGACGGCGGCTCAGGACGGAGACGCCGTTTTCTTCAAACAGCACCTACTCGAGCATGGGGCGGCGTCGGCCGGGCCGGCCCGCAGGTGTCAAGCCTGCGTGACCGTCACGGTCGCTTCACGCCCTGTTTTGTTGACTGTCGTCTGGAGGACGGATGCAACAGTTCGCGAATCGTGTGAGCCGCGTCGCTGCGCGCGGCGTCGTCGGTTTCACCGCGGTCCTCACCGCGCTTGCCTTGCCTCCTGCGGCCGCCGCGCAAGGAGACGTGATTCTTCAGGCCTCCAACGCCGTGGCCCGCACCGGCCGGTGGTCGGTCGCGCGCGACGCCTCGGCGAGCCGGGGACTCGTGATGCGCAGTCCGAACAGCGGCCGCGCGAAGATCGTCAGGGCCGTCTCGCGCCCGTCGAACTACTTCGAGCTTACGTTCCAGGCGCAGGCGGGCACGCCCTATCGCCTGTGGCTCCGCGGCCGCGCGCAGAGCAACAGCTGGGCGAACGACTCGGTGTTCGTGCAGTTCGACCGCAGCGTCACCGCCTCGGGCAGGCCCGTGTATCGCATCGGCACCACGTCGGCCACCGAGATCAATCTCGAAAGCTGCCGGGGCTGCGGCCTGACCGGCTGGCAATGGCAGGACAACGGGTGGGGAGGACGGAACGTGCTCGGGTCCGCCATCTACTTCGCCAGGAGCGGCACGCAGCGGCTCCGCGTGCAGACGCGCGAAGACGGCCTGTCGATCGATCGCATCGTCCTGTCGCCGTCACGGTACATGAGGAGAGCGCCGACCGGGATGGGCCGTTCGACGCCGGCGCCGGCCCCGCGGCCGTCGACGTCGCCGGCACCCTCGTCGTCGGGCACCACCCTGCGCGTCCTCGACTGGAACATTCACCACGGCGTGGGCACCGACGGCAGGTACGACATCAACCGCATCGCGACGGCGATTGCGAAGACCGGCGCCAACGTCGTCTCGCTGAACGAGGTCGAGCGCTACACAGGATGGGGCAACGAGGATCAGCCCGCACGTTTTGCGGCGCTGCTGCGATCGAAGACAGGGAAGGCCTGGCAGTACAACTTTGCGCAGAGGACCGGAGCCGCGAGGGGCCAGGGCAACCTGCTGCTGACGACCTTCGACATCGAATCCGATGACGACTACGAGTTGAGCTACGACCGGTCGGTGGCCCGCGTGACGATCCTCGTGAACGGCACTCGCGTCAACATCTTCTCGACCCATCTCGACGCCGAGTCGAGCTCGAGACGACAGGCGCAGATGCGCCAGCTCACGCAGTGGGCCGACAACTATCCGGAGCAGCGCATCCTCGTCGGCGACTTCAACGCCTGGCCTGGCGCCAGCGAAATCAGGACGATGACCGCCGGGCACGCCGATGCATGGGCGGCGGCGCAGCGCGCGGGGAATGCGGTGGCGTTTTCCGGCAACGCGGCCGGCAATACACGCAACACCCGAATCGACTACATCTTCTATTCGAAGGGTGCGTCGCGGCTGCGCCTCACGCAGACGCGGGTGTGGGACATGCGCGATTCGCGCCGCGTGATGCCGTCGGATCACCGCCCGGTGGTGGCGACGTTCCAGGTGCGTTAGAGGCCTTGACCGCTCAGAACTCGTGGTTTCGAGTCAAGTTTTCGGTCAAGGCCGTCCGCGCGTCAGCGCGGCGTTATCAAGCTTGTATCTAGCGAGGCCGAGCCTCGCCGGTCTGAGGCGGAGCCTCGCTAGATGTCATAGCCACATATGCTATAGGCAATGGCAGCACTTGGC
>JBOGIX010000076.1:0-11747 GCA_050744685.1 Vicinamibacterales bacterium
GATCAACTCCCAACGTCCAACTTCCAACTCCCAAGGCGCGCGCGTCGAGAGAGGCTGGTTGAAAATCGTGCGAACCAGCTGTCAATGACGACTTTCATCCAGCTCTCGCGAGCTTGCCGTCTTGGGAGTCGGGAATTGGAGGTTGGGAGTTGACGACGATATAGAACTCATGGCCCTTCGTTTCGACGATCAATTCCTGAAGAAGCTCGAGTACCTGCACGTCGTCTCGAAGCGCGCCTTTGCCGGGCACAACCGCGCCGATCGGCTGACGCCGACGCGCGGGCGCGGGCTCGAGTTCGCGGACCATCGGCCCTACACGGCGGGCGACGACTTCCGCCACATCGACTGGAAGGCCTACAAGCGGCTGAACCGCCTGCTGCTGCGCCTGTTCGACGAGGAGCGGGACCTGCCCATCTATCTGTTGCTCGACGCGAGCCAGTCGATGGCGGAGCCGTCGAAGTTCGACATGGCGCGGCGGATCGCAGCGGCGCTGTGCTACATCGGCCTCGTGCACCTCGACAAGCTGACGATCCTGCCATTCGCGCGCGGGCTCCGTCCCGAGTCGCCGGTCGGACGTGGCAAGGGGCGCATCTTCCGCGTGTTCGAGCAGCTCGAGCGCATGGAAGCGGGCGGCGAAACCGACCTGCGCGAATCGTTCAAGGAGTTCGCGTCGAGGCCGCGCCAGACGGGGTTGACCGTCATCATGTCCGACTTCCTGGACCCCGGAGGGTTCGAGGCGGGCCTGAAGATCCTCCGCACGCTCGGACATGACGTGTTCGTGGTGCACATCACCTCGGAGCGCGATCGCGATCCCGGCGCGTTCGGCGACGTTCGCTTCATGGACGTGGAAACCGGCGAGCTGCGCGAGGTCGACGTCACGCCGAAGCTGGCGGCGGCGTACGTCCGCGCCTGGGAGGAACACCGCGCGCACCTCGAGCAGTTCTGCGGCCGCTACCGCATCGGCTACGTGCGCGCCGACGCCGAGCGCCCCTTCGAAGACGTCGTGCTCAAGGCCTTCCGCCAGGGCCGCTTCGTGGCATGACGTTCGGGGCGATGGCGGCGTGGCAGGCGTGGGCGCTGCTCGGCGCGGCCGCGGCGCTGGCGGCCGGCCTGTTCTTCATCAAGCTGCGGCCGCCGCGTGTGCTCGTGCCATCGCTGCTGCTGTGGCGCCGCGTGCTCGACGAGTCCCGCGAGCTGACCGTGTGGGAGCGAATCCGTCGCGCGGTTTCGCTGGTGCTGACGATTCTGATCGCCGTCGCGCTGGCGCTCGCCGTCACGCGCCCGCGCCGCGTCGAAGGCGCCGGCGACGTTTCCGCCGAACGGCTGCTCATCGTCGTCGACTCGTCGTGGTCGATGCAGGCGCGGACCCGCAGCGGCGAGACACGGTGGGACCGCGCGGTCGCCGAAGCCCGCCGCCTGGCCGGTGCCGCCTCCGGCGCCGAGGTCGCGTTGGCGACGACTGCCGACGGGCTGATCGAAGGGCCAACGACCGACGGCGCGCTCATCGAGAGCGCACTCGAGCGCGTACGTCCGATCGGCAGCGATGGAACGTCCGCCTGGCCGCGGCTGGCCGGCGCGGTCGCGGTGCACTTCATCACCGACGGCGCCGCCATGCGCCCGCTGGATGCCGGTGTCGTCGTGCACTCCGTCTTCGAACCCGCCGCAAATGCGGCCATCACCGCGTTCGACGTGCGACCGGCGCTCGGCGGCGAACAGGCGGGCGATGCCTACCTCGAGATCGCCAACTTCTCGCCGTCCGCGCAGAAGGTCCGGCTGGTGCTGCAGCGGGGGAACGCGACCATCTTCGATCAGCAATTCGACGTGGCCGCGTCCGAGGCATTGCGACAGGTCGTTCCTGTCTCGCGCGGCGGCGACCCGCTGCTGCGGGCGCGCGTCGAAGCGGAGAAGAACGCGCTCGATATAGACGACCGCGCGGTCATGTGGGTGGATCGCGCGCAGCCGCTCGCGGTCACCGTCGTCGGCGTGAAAACGGACTGGCTGAGGGCGATGTTCGACCGCGATCCGGACGTTACGGCAACATATCTTGCTCCTGACCTCTACCGCGTTCCGGGAACGCCGCAGCCCGCTCGCGAGGACGTGCTGGTGTTCGACGAATGGGCGCCCGATGCGCCGCCGGACCGTCCCGCGGTGTTCTTCGCGCCGCCGCTCGACACCGCGTGGCTCACAGGCCGATCACCGGACGCACTTCCAGGCGTGCCCGGCCCCGCACAGACCGAGCAACGTCCACGCTGGGACGTCCCCGGCAGCCACGCCGTCGTCCGCGGGGTCGATCCGTTCACGCTCAGGATCGACCGCGCGCGCGCATACTCGTCGCCGGCCCTCGTTCCGATCGCCCGCTCCACCCGCGGCACGCCGCTGGTGGCGATTCACGACGCGAACGGCGCCCGTCAGGTCGTCGTGTCGTTCGGCGCCGGTGATTCGAACCTCGCCTCGGCCCCTGGCTTCCCCGTGCTCATCGGCAATGCCCTCGAATGGCTCGCCCGCCCGGCGGCCGGCCTCAACGTAAAGCCCGGTCTCGTGGAGCTCGATCGCGCGATCACGTCGCTGACCGCGCCGGACGGCGCCGCGGTGCGACTGACGCGCATCAACGCCAAGACCGTCGCGCTGCTCCGCACCCCGGGCCTTTACATCGCGGAAGGCGGCGGCGCACGCAGCCGAATCGCCGTCAACGCCGGCGATCCACTCCTGTCGAACCTGATGCGAACCACACCCACGGCCCCCGGCCAGTCGCGCCCGGTCACGTCCGGCGCGTCGCGCCATCCCTGGTGGGTCTACTGCGCCGCAGTCGCCCTCGCCCTCTCGCTCGTGGAATGGTGGACGTGGCAGAGGAGGATCACTGTTTAGGCGTAATGCCATGAATGCGCAGGAATGCCATGAATGCCATGAATGAATCTCTCGAGGTCGGCTGGATGGATTGATCTCTGGCGGCAGCTGTGAACCCGGCGGACCCCGAGAAGCCCATTCATGGCATTCATGGCATTCTTGGCATTCTTGGCATTACTGAAACACTGAGATGGCTCTGACATTTTCCTCCCCGACCGCCCTGTGGCTGCTGCTCGGTGTGCCGTTCGTGTGGCTCGCGTACCTGGTGGCGCGCACGCGGTTCAATTACCGGCAGCGGGTCGTGCAGACGGTCGTCCGTTCCGTGCTGCTGGCGGCGCTCGTGCTGGCGCTGGCGCGGCCGGTGATCTCCACGAGCTCGTCGCGGCAGTCGGTGGTCTATGCCGTCGACGTGTCCTTCAGCGTCGCGAGCCATGCGATTGAGGCTGCGGCGCGCAAGATTGACGACCTGAACGACGAGATTCAGCCCGCTCACTCGCACATCGTCGCGTTCGGGAAGACTGCCGTACCGCTATCGGATACGACCGCGCTGCGGCGGATTGCGGAGCTGGATGGCGGCACATCGGAGACGGCCGGCCTCGATCGGACCGGCACCGATCTCGAGGCGGCGCTGCTCGCGGCGCGTGCGGAGCTCGCGCCGGAACACGTGCCGCGCATCCTGATCTTCACCGATGGCCACGCCACCGCGGGCGACGCCGGCGATGCGATCGCGCACCTCGCGCTCGAGCGCGTGCCGGTTTCGGTCGAGCCCATGCCAGCGCGGCCCATCGGCGACACGTGGATCGATTCGATCGACATGCCCGAACGCGTGGCGACCGGCGGGCTCTTTGGCGCCACCGTCAACATCGGCAGCCAGCGCGACGGCGCAGGCATGCTCGAGCTGCGGTCGGCCGGCCAGGTGCTGGCTACCCGTCCCGTCTCGTTCACCCGCGGCGTCACGCCCGTTGCGCTGGAGGCGGCGTTCGAGCGGCCGGGCCCGTACGTCCTCGAGGCGGCCATCTCAGTCGAGCACGATCCGATCAGCGGCAACAACTCGCTCGCGCGTGAGACATGGGCCGCGGCGCGCTCGCGCGTCCTGTATATCGAGGGCACGCCGGCGAGCGCCCGTTACCTGACGAATGCGTTGACCCAGTCCGGATTCGACGTCGCTGTTCAGCCTCCCGCCAAACTGCCAACCACCGCGGCCGACCTCGATCCATTCGACGTCGTCGTGCTGAGCGACGTCGGCCGCGCCGCGATCCCGGACGCGGCCATGACCGCGCTCGCCGAGTGGGTGGAAACGCTGGGTGGAGGCTTGCTGGTGGCCGGCGGTGAAGCGGTCTTCGGCGAGGGGCCTGCGGGCGGCTATCGAAAGACGCCGATCGAGCGGCTGGCCCCGGTGACGTTCGAGCGCCGCGACGAACCGGAGGTGGCGCTGGTGATCGTGCTGGATCGATCCTGGAGCATGGCCGGCGCGTCGATGGAGCTGACCAAGACCGCCGCGCAGGCGGCCGTCGACGTGCTCACCGACGAACAGTCGGTCGGCATCCTGACCTTCAACGACAAGTTCGCATGGGACGTACCGGTCACGAACGTCGGCAAGCAGCGCGACGAAATCCGCAAGAAGGTCGCGGCTATCGGTCCGGGCGGCCACACGCTGATCTATCCGGCGGTGGAACAGGCGTACCTGGCGCTGCGCAACGCCAAGGCGCGGGCCAAGCACGTCATCCTCCTCTCGGACGGACGGTCGTATCCCGGCGAGTACGAGGCGCTCGTCGAGAAGATGGTGGCGGCGCGAATCACCCTCTCGACGGTTGCGGTCGGTCCCTCTGCCGACCCCGAACTGCTGCAGAACCTCGCGCGCTGGGGCAAGGGGCGCGCTTACGTCGTCGCCGATGCGATGCAGGTGCCCGAAATCTTCGTCAAGGAAGCGAAGAACGCGACGACGCCGGCGTTCGATGAAAAGACGATCACCGCTGTCGTCAAGACACAAGGGTTTCTGACCGGTGTGGACCTCGCCAGCCTGCCGCCGCTGAAAGGACGAACGGCGACGGTGCTCAAGGACGGCGCGCTCGAGCTCGTCGCCACCGACGAAGAGGATCCGCTGCTCGCCTTCTGGCCGATCGGACTGGGCCGCAGCGCGGTGTTCGCGTCGGATGTCAAGGACCGGTGGGCGGCGGAGTGGGTGAAGTGGCGCGGCTACGGCCCGTTTTTCACCTCCGTCGTCCGTGCGCTCGAGCGGCAGCGTTCGCCGGCGGCCGCGCTCGACGTGCGAGCCGGCGCGATCCGCGGCAAGACGCGCAGGATCGACCTCGCGGTCGAGGCGCGCGATCCGGCCGGGCAGTACCGGAACCTCGCGAACCCCTCGGTGCAGGTCAAGCCGCAGGGCGGACAACCTGTGACGGTGGCCACCCGCCAGGTATCGCCCGGGCGTTACGAAGCCACCGTAGTGGTGGACGCCTCGCGACCGGTCACCGTCGCGCTGGCGAACGCCGACCCCTCAGGGCGGGGGATCACGTCACGCACCATCCTGCCGGACCTCGCGGCCGAGTATCGCTTCCGCCCTCCCGACGAGGGCGCGCTGCAGTCGATCGCGTCCGCCACTGGGGGCGCGTGGCGTCCCGATGGTGCAGCCCTCGCCAATACGACGGGCGATCGGCGCACCGAGCGGCGCCCCCTCTGGCCTTCGCTCGTTGTGCTCGCGCTCGCGTTGTGGTTCGTCGACCTCGCACTGCGCCGCGTCAGGATCTTCGAGCCCGCGGTCGCAGCGTGAACGCGGCGGTCACTTTATACGGAAGTCGTGCACCTTTTTCTCGCCCGGCGCGAGCGAGATGCGAACCGACGCGGGCACGAGCTGCTCGAGGAACGACGGATCCATCCACGAGCCTGGCTCCGCGTCCACGAAGGCTGCCAGCAGATAGTCACCCGCCGGAATATTCGGCATGACGTACTTGCCGTCAGGCATGACGTGGGCGGCGCGGATGCGACGCGAGCCCGGACGCCAGAACTTCTCGTCTTCCGCGAACAGCAGGATCGTCTGATCGACAGCCGGCTGCCCCTTTCCGTCGACGATCATCCCGGACAGCTCGGTCGCCCGATCTGACAGAGTGAAGAGGATCCCGGAAACGTTCCGTGCCGGCGTGATCTCGAGCGGCTGGTCGAGCACGTCCTGCCCGGAGAGTTGCGCCGACTCCATGAACCAGCCCGGCGCGCCCGCGTACAGGCGGTACTCGCCCGGAAGCACGTCGGGGATCGTGAAGCGGCCGTTGCTCTCCACGCTGCCCTGCGCGCCCGATTGCCCCAACGAGCTCCGCGGCCGCACCGGCGAAAGTCCGATTTGTATGCCTGTCAGGTCGGCAGGCGGCTGCATGGATCCTTCGAAGACGATGCGCCCCGACACCGTCACGCCGCGTTGCATCTGGAGCGTGATGTCCGAAATGTCTCCGCCGGCCACCGGGACATCGAGCGCGGCCCAGAGCGCTGGCTCCTCGTCCTGCGCGCCCCTGCCTCGTCCGCCGAATGCCGGACGCCGCATCATGGACCGCGTGCGGGCGATCAGCCGGTAATTGCCGGGCGGCACGTTCATGAAACCGAAGGAGCCAGTCCCGTCCGGCATCGTGAACTGCGCGTCCCCGTCGGCGATCTCGTCGTCCTTGCGCGTGAGGGACAGCTGCACGGTATCGAACGCTGGCGCCTGCCCGGGAGCCGCCGGCATCAGGATCACGCCACTTACCTGTGCGACCTCCGTGAGCTGAAGCTGCAGATCGACAGCCGACCGCTCTTCTCCGGCGTTGATCGAGAGCGTCGAAGTATGGCTCGTGCCCGGGTAGCAGACGGGCGCGTAGCCGGTATCGGGCTCGTTGTCGTCGGTGAGCCGCGCCTCGAGCTGCTTGATCGTCCTCATCATCGCCTGCCGACGGGCCTCGGCGCCGGGTCCGCTGTTGTTGTTCAGGCTGCGGCGCATCCCCTCGATCTGGGTCCGCAGCCGCTGCGAGTCGCTCATCCTCCCGTCCCGAAAACGCTCGACCCTGGCACAGACGATGTAGTCGCCGGGTTCGAGGGAGTGGATGCGGTAGATGCCGCGGTCGTCCGTGTTGGCGCTGCCGTTCTGCTGAAAATGGCGCTCGCCTGCGAGCATCGTCCACCGCATCGAGCGGACGAAAACGTTGATTGCGGGCTCGCCACGCTCGTCGAGGACCATGCCGGTGATCACCACCGCGCGCGGCAGCTCCAGCGAGATCGATGCGGACTGTCCGTCGGCGAGCGGGATCATCGTCGGCGGCATGCGGGGGCGGCGCTGACCGTAGCTGACGTTGACGTAGCCGGGCTTCGACGCGCTGACCGAATACCGCCCGGCAGGCAAGTCGCGGAAGGTGAAACGTCCCTGGTCGTCGGTCACCACGCTCTTGCCGCCGGGAAGATCCTGCCCGTTCAGCATCACGCGCGCAGCGACCGCCGGCTGACCGTTCGCGGCGAGGACGACCGTGCCCGACAGCCGCGCCGTTCCTGTCTTCACGACGGGTGGACGTCCGGTCGGGTCGCGCACCTGTCGGCCGCCGGGCGCCTGCCCGGCCGTCACGGCCGTGTTGATGATCGCGGTGACAGCGCAGCCGAGCGCCAGGGCAAGGAGCGACAGGACGCGGCCCTTCAGCATGAGCGACCTCTCCGTATGTGACAACCTTGCACTACGCAATGCCATGAATGCCAAGAATGCCAAGAATGAGGGGAGCACCCCGAGGGCCTGGCTATGACGCACAAACGTGGCAACGTCAGCCGAGTACCCCGACATTCATGGCATTCCTGGCATCCCTTGGCATTCCATGAGGCCAAGCCACAGACTGTTAGACTCCGCGGCGCGCCAACAGTCGGGGTCCTTGCTCGATTTCGCCGATCAATAGAACTGCCGCCAGGTGAAGAACAGGACCGTCCCCAGTCCCTGCAGCACCATGAACACCATCATCAGAGGAATGCGGTGTGCGGCCGGCACGGCCACGCCGAGGTAAGCGTAAATCGGAAACAGCACCACCGTCACACGGGCCATCGAGAGCCATCCGCCGACGAGGAGTGGTGGGACGACGGTGAGCAGGATGAACGCTGTATACGCCAGACCCAGGCGAAAGGCGATCGGGACGGACAGGCCGACGGCAACCAGGAAGAAGAGCACGTGCAGCACCTCCATGCCGGCGATGCTGGTGTAGCCGTACAGACCGAACTCCTGCAGCGCCTCGATCGGCCCCAGCGCGGGCTCGAGCCCCTGATACGTGCGGCCCCACGCGGCGTGCAGCTTCGTCCAGAGGAACGGGTCTCCCCAGGTCGCATAGAGGAAGCCCGAGAACGCCAGCATCCCGGCGACGGGCGTCATGGCGACCGCGACGTCGGCGAGCACGCGCGGGCGAGCTTCGGGAAACCGGTTCAGCCTGTCTATGATCGAACCGAGCCGTGGCAGGACACCGGCACGTGCGACTGCCATCGCGAGGAGAGGTGCCGACAGGATGAACCCGTTCGGCCGGGTGAGGCCGGCGAGCGTGCCCCACGCTGCCGCAGCACCGAGCTGCCCGCGGCCGAAGTGATAGAACGCCGCGATGGCCGTAAGGACGAACAGCCCTTCGGTGTATGGCGCGTTGAAGAAGAACGCGACAGGGTAAGCGAGCGCGAACTGGATCGATGCCGTCGCAGCCTCGCGCCCTGCGAAGGCGCGCACCATCCGGTAGAGGTATCCCAGCGCCGCGGCGAACGCCAACAGGCTGACCGCCACGCCCGTCCACAGAATCCGCATCGCGTTTCCCGATCTGGCTTGAAGATCGTTCACGCTGCCGCCGAGGAACACGGCAGTCGTGCGCATGGCCATCGGAAATGCCGGAAAGAACGCGACGTTCTGCTGGCCCTTGATCCGGCTGTCGTAGCGATACCCGTGCTGCGCGATGCCGAGATACCAGCCTGCATCCCAGCGCGCCGGCAGGTTGGCGAACTCGTTGGCCGAGACGTGAAAACGAATCTCCGTCGGATAGCCGACCGTGACCACGGCCAGGTAGGCCGTCAGCAGCACCGCGGCGCGATTCCACAGGAACGCCGGCGCAATGACGCGAACCGACTCTGCGTTTCCGAACAGCGTGGCGGCGCGGGAGATCCGCGCTATCAACGATGGCGCGCGGTGAAAGTAGTGGCGCACGGCCACGAGCACAGCCGTTATGATCAACAGCCGCACGCTGGAGTGCGCCGAGATCATGACGAGCACCCGCGCGCGGAACCCGCCGAAGATCGCCACGCTCAGCGCGGCCGCGACGTGCAGACCCGCGGCAACGTCGAGGACGGTCACCCACCACGGCAGGCGCAGGGGGCGCCGACGGTCCGTCTCGGCAGGACGCGGATCGACCTGAACTGTTGGCGTGAGCTCGCTAGGCGGCATGCACGACCGCTATCTTACTTCCGTCGCTCGACGGTCCCTGGTCGTCGCGCGCGGCGATGACGCCAAGGACAACAGTCGCCGAGGTTTCGCACGGCGCCCGTGCGTCCGATATCGATCGCATGGAGCGAATCTCGCAACGATTCAACGGGCAGCTCGAGCGCAACGAGACGCACGTCTCCGGGTTCAGGGTCTTAGAATATGTCTCAGTTGGTGTGTCGGATGCGCCTGCGAGCACGGGCTCCAAACTCAGCCGTAACATGATCGTGCAACTCGAAGAACCCCCGGTGCGACCCGCCTCCCGCACCACCTGGCGTCATCGCCTTGGCATCACCGCCCTTTTCACAGGACTCACGGCGCTCATGACATGGCCGCAGGCGCTGGTGTTCGGAACCCATGCCGCCGATCACCATGACATCTTCTTCAATCTCTGGCGGTTCAGCTGGATTGCCCACACGCTGCTGAGGTCGCCGCTCAATCTGTTCAACGGCAACGTGTTCTACCCGGAGCGCGGCGTGCTCGCGTACTCGGACGCGACGCTGCTGGAAGGGATCATCGCCGCGCCGCTGCTCCTCGCCGGGCTGCCGCCGATGATGGTTCACAACTGCCTGCTGCTCGGCGCGATCGTCGCCTCCGGCGCCGGCATGTTCGCGTTTGCCCGGCAGCAGACCGGCAGCCAGACCGCGGCGATGCTGGCAGGCATCGTCTTCGCCTTCGCGCCTTACCGGTTCGAGCACTACATGCACATGGAGCTGCAGTGGACGGTCTGGGTCCCGTGGGCCTTTTTCTGGCTGCAGCGAACGATCGAGACGCCGACCGTCAAAGCCGGTGTGCTCACGGGGGTCTTCGTCGCGCTGCAGATGCTGTCGAGCATTTACTACGGCATCTTCCTGGCGCTGCTGCTTGCCGCGGTCGCGCTGCTGCAGATCGTTGCGCTGCCCTGGCGTCGATCGCTGCAATGCCTCCGTGTCCTGGCGATTGGCGGGCTGATCGCCGGGGCGGTGTCGCTGGCGTACTCGCGGCCGTACACCGAAGCGTCGCGGCTGGTGGGCACGCGCAGCCGCCTCGAAGTGGCAATGTTCAGCGCGCAGCCGCGCGATTACAAGGTGGCTTCGGAGACGAACTACCTGTATGGCGAGCAGTACCCCGGGCGCGGAGAGCGCCGCCTGTTTCCGGGGGTGCTGCCGCTGCTGCTCGCGCTTGCCGGCCTGCTGCTCATCCCGCACACGCCGGCAACGGTCGCGTACCTCGTGGGGCTCGTGCTGGCGTTCGAGCTGTCGCTCGGCGTCTATGGCGTCGTCTATCCGTTCCTGTACGATCACGTGAGCGCGTTCCGCGGCCTGCGCGCTCCAGCACGGATCAGCGTCTTCGGGCTGTTCTTCCTCGGGGTGCTGGCCGCGCGCGGCGCGGCGGCGCTTGCCACGCTGGCGAGACCAGCCGTACGCCAGGCGGTGACGGTGCTCTTCTGCGCGATCATCGTGCTCGAATACTGGGTCGCGCCGCTGCCGCTGATTCGCTACCCTAACAATCCGCCGGCGCTCTATAAATGGCTCGCCACCCAGCCGCGCGGGATCGTCGTCGAGTTCCCGATGCTGCACCCGTCGGTGCCGGGGTACGAGTCTCGCTACGCGTACATGTCGACCTTCCACTGGATGCCGCTGCTCAATGGCTATAGCGGCTACTTCCCGCCTGCCTACATGAGGCGGCTGCACCTGCTCGCGGAGCAGTTCCCCGACGCGGAAAGCGTGGCGCAACTGCGGGCCGACGGCGTCCGCTACATCATCGTTCATTCCGGCGGCTACTCGCCGAAGGAACGCCATCACATCGTGTCCACGCTCATCAGGGATCACGGCCTGGCACTGGTCGCGGATTTCGAGGATGGGTGGGGTGAGGGCGCGGTGTTCGTGCTGCCGTGAGCAGGCGGACCGCTTTCTGCTACGATGGCGCGGCCGCGCCATGGAGTGTTCGCGGCATGTGGAGGAGAGTGCTATGACTCGGCTTCGAACGACGTGTGCTGCCGCTGCCGCCATCGTGGTCGGTGCGGCCTTTGCGGTCGCGCAGGCGCAGCAGGCGCCGGCAACGCCGCCAGCCGGCCAGCCGGCTGCCCAGGGCCGCGGCAATCAGCCGCCGGCACCGATGACTTTCTTCATCACGAGCGTCGGCCTCGGCAAGGGAGCCAACCTCGGCGGGCTGGACGGAGCCGACGCGCACTGCCAGGCGCTCGCGAAGGCCGCCGGCGCCGGCGATCGCACATGGCGCGCGTACCTCAGCACGCAGGGTCCGAACGCCGTCAACGCCCGCGATCGCATCGGCAAGGGGCCCTGGCACAACGTCAAGGGGCAATCGGTCGCACGCGACCTGGAGCACTTGCACGGCGACACGCTCGACCTCGCTCGCATGGGCAACACGCTGACCCGCGTGACTGCGCTCACCGAAAAAGGGGAACCGGTCAAGGGCGCTGGCGATAAGCCGAACCAGCACGACATCCTCACCGGATCTCAGC
>JBOGIX010000077.1:0-3179 GCA_050744685.1 Vicinamibacterales bacterium
ACCAGGTTGTGGTCCGCGATCATTTTCGCGAGCCGATCGTGCTCCTCCCCCTCGCCGGCGATGATCGCCTTGATGCCGGCCGCCTCATCCGACGCCAGCGCCTGAATCAGCAGATCGGCGCGCTTGAGCGGCGTCAGGCGCGACACCATGAAAATGAAGTCGCCGTAGCGATCGCACCGGTACTGCCGTTGAGGGGCGGGCGGATAGAGGACGGTGGCATCGAGGGACGGCCAGACAGCGAGCCGCGCCTTCACCGTCTTCGAGATCGTGAACACCCGATCCACGTTCCTGGTCAGCAGGTATCGATCGGCTGCGTGCACGAGCGCCTTGCGCACACGCTCTTTCGCTCGTCCCTGCGGGCTCAGGCCGCTGCTGAACCTGTCCCAGAGGTCGTAGTATTCGCGCATCGTGTGATTGAGCCAGCACACGTGGTGGTCGTGGCGAACCGCGTAGCTCGGGTAGCGAAGGGAGATGACTTGATCGATCGGTCCCCGCGCCCCGGCGCCCAGGTCAGTCAGCCAGGTGGCCAGATAAGCCGCGCCCTGGCGCCCGAACCGGTTCTGCGGGGTGATGACGATATCGGCCTGGTGGCCCGCCGCGCGAAGCGCGTGCACGAGCGAACGCGCAATCACGAGATGCCCGCCGTCGGCCATCGGCGGGCTCGACGTGACCACGGCGATACGGCGCCCCGCCATCTCCGCCGTTACTCCACCAGCGTCGGGACGACGCGGAGACCGAGGTGGCGGGTGTCCGTGGGATGGCCGTAGAAGATCGGCACGAACCCCGAGCTCGCCGAGATCGACGCCGTCCACACCGGCCACGTGCCCTCATATGGGAATCCCTCCCCCAGCGCGAACGTGATCTGCTGCGACTGTTCCGGCGCGAGAGCAATCTCCTGGCTCCTGCCTGCGACCGTCGCCTCGACGGCCACGGGCTTCGGTCCGGCGGCAAGTGTCAAGACCAGGCGCTTCATCGGCCGGTCGGTCTTGATCACAAACTCTGCCCGCGACTCCCCCTTTACCCAGAACGACTTGTCTCCTTCGATGTAGGCGTTGTCGTCGAGGAAGTAGATCTGGAACCCGGGGCTCGAGCCTCTCGGGTTGTCGCCGAACCACACTCTTACCCGTTCCTGCTGGTTGTTGATCGGCCAGTTGTAAACGAGCGTCAGCTCCACGGGCAGGAGACGGAAAAGACCGCTCTTGGCGTGATCACCTGGCTTGAAGGAAGTGACGAACGGGTTCAGCACGAGCGGCGCCGTGAACAAGCTGCCTGCGATCCACGGAGCCAGCGCCACGATCGGGCGCGATATCGCCGGGATCAGGAACAGGAACGTGCCGTAGGCGCCCATAAAATAGCGATTGCCGACGGATCCGCCGCCGCCGTTCCACGTGTAGGGAACGCTGACGATCATGATGGCGATCTGGCTGAGCGCGCCGACCAGGGCGAAATGCTGCCAGAGCGGCCGCCGTCGCGCGCCCACCGCGTACGCCGCCAGCGCGAACACCGCCGGAAAATAATAAGGAATCAGGCCGGCGTTGCGCCCGACGAAGTACCACTTCACGTTGTGCGCCAGGTTCGTCCAGACCACTTCCGGGTTGAAGATGACATCCGTCATCGCCTCGTCGCGGCCATGCGTCTTCGGCACGATGTCGAAGTCCGACGTTGGTGTCTGGAACGGGAACTCCCAGTAGAAGGTCTTGCGATCGCCTCCCTGGTAATTCCATTCACCGGTGATCGCCATGTTCACGCCGAACAGGCCGACGGCGACGATGAGGAATGCGCCGCTCGTCGCGACCGCGCGCCACGCCTGACGGCGCCAGAGGAACTGCAGCACCATGGGCACGAAGAGAAACGCTGACCACAGTTTCGAGTACGTCGCCATGCCGAGCAGCACGGCGGCAAGGACGTCGCTCTTCGACGTAAGCAGCCACTGCATCCGTCTCGTGACGTGCGCTGGCGGCGCGGCCTCCTTGTAGAGCCAGCAGAAGTAGGCAACGAGCCCGAGGGCGAAGTTGAACAGCTCCGGCGTGATCCAGACGAAGTACACCGGCACGACCGTCGCGAGCACGAAACCGCTCGCGACGAGCACGGAGACCGTGGCCGACATGCGCGTGTGCAGGAACAGATACGCGCACCAGGCGGCGAGCGCCAGCAGCAGCGCATGAAAGACGAGAAAGCCGTTGGTGCCGAAGACCTTCACGAAGGGCGCCGCGAACAACGGATAGATGAACGCCTTGCCCCAATAGAGTCGGCCCGGATCCGGATCCGGCTGCACCCGCGTCCAGAAGAACGGCGGACGGCGCATGAAGCCCCACTCGAGGACATCCACCCCTTTCTTGAGGAACACACCCGTCGGCCCCGACGAGAATTCCGGCCACACGCGGACGAGATCCTCGCGACGATACGTGAGGTCGCCGTCTTCGGCGAGGCTGTGGCCCATCATGTAATAGGTCGCCTCGTCGCTCTGGATGCCGATGGCCGCGCGCGGGAAATCGACGCCGAGCGCGAGGCCGCCGTATACACACAGCAGCACGCCGGCCAGCAGCCACCCTGGCCCGAACGCCGGTGCAACGACCGCCGCATCTGCGGGCGTGACCGAGTCGCGAATCATGCCGGCGCCTTGCTGGTCAGAAACGACAGGTCGGCGGCGAGCACGCCTTGCCGCCGGGTCGGCCGCGACACGCGATGCAGGATCTCGTACAGCCGCTCCATCTTCGACACGAACGTGGCGATGTCGTACTGCCGCGACGTGACCCGGGCCGCCGCCGCGAGCCGTGCGCGATCCGCGGGACTGCCCATCAACGTGACGATGGCATCCGCCAGGGCCGGCGCGTTCCGCCGGGGCACGATCAGCGCATCACGGTCGCGCGTCAGGACGTCGGTCAAACCGTCGGCGTCGGTCGCCACGATCGCCTTGCCCATCGCCAGCGCCTCGAACACGGTCAGCGGTGTCCCCTCCCACAAGGACGGGAACACGCTCAGGTCGAATGCGGACACGACACGCGCCACGTCCTTCGCAAAGCCCGCGAAGACGAAGCGATCGCCGAGGCCGAGCCGACTCGCCTGCGCCTCGAGCTCGGGCCGCAGCGGCCCCTCGCCGATGACGACGAACCGTGCGTCCGGGCGCCGGTCGAGCACGTGCCGCGCGGCGTCGACCAGGTACGAGTTGCCTTTCGAGT
>JBOGIX010000078.1:0-3269 GCA_050744685.1 Vicinamibacterales bacterium
GACGCCGAGCTCCTGCGCGCGGTGGCGCACGAGGCGCACGGCGCGCTGCGCGTCGCCGAGCTCGATCGGGTGCCGGTAGCGTGGGCCGAGCCGGTACTTCAGGACGAAGGCGCTGACCCCCATCGCGTTGAAGTAGGCCGCCACCTGCCGTCCTTCGTGATCCATGGCAAGTGCGCCGTAGCCGCCCCCCGGCGCAACGACCACGCCGGTGCTCGTCGCAGCCCGTGCCGCGCGATAGATGGTGATCGTCGGCCGGTCGCCCTCGGCATCTCCGAGCGCGCCCGGCGCGCCGTGCTCCCAGAGCGGCACCTCGGTCGGTGCGGCGGTCGTTGGGGGGCGCCCGGCAGGTTGACCGGCGCGGCCGGCGGCGGGCGTGTTCTGCGCGGAAGCGGCGCCTCCCGCCAGGGCGATCGCCAGGAGCGATGTCAGCACGGACTTCTTCATCGACGGTCCTCGTTTCGTGATCGGGCGACCGATCGTAACGAACCGCGGCCCCGCTCCGCCACGAAAACATGGAACCGGTTCTGGCGAATCCGGCGGTTGCGCCGCCGGCGGCGACGTGCTAGAGTCCGCCACGGTTCAGGTACCCAGTCCCAGTATTACGCGTGCGGCGGAGGCGGCGGCATCGGAACGACGGCTTCCGATGGTCCGGAGGGCGGCTCCGCGCCTGAATCACTGGTTCGTTTGTCGTGTCACTCACACTCGGGAGGAGGGCTTGTGAGTCAGTCCAATCGGTCTGCTTGGTGGCTGGCGGTCGTGTGTACTGCGGTTGGCGTGCTCGCGGTACCAGCTGCACCCCTGCACGCGCAAATTCTCTACGGCAGCATTGTCGGCACGGTGACGGACGCACAAGGGGGCGCAGTCCCCGGCGCCACGGTCACCATCACCAACAAGGAAACCAACCTCACGCGCGATACCGTCACCGATGGCCAGGGCACCTACAGCCTGACCAACGTTCTCGCCGGCCCCTACGACGTCAAGATTGCGCTGAGCGGTTTCCGCGAAGCCGTGCGCACCAGCGTGCCGGTGACGATCGGCCAGATCGCCCGCATCGACATGACCCTCCAGATCGGCACGATGAGCGAGACGATCACCGTCGCCTCGGCAGCCGAGCTCCTGCAGACCGACAAGGCCGACGTCTCCACCGAGCTCAAGTCGACCGAGATCGTGTCGATGCCGCTCAACCGGTTCCGCAACTACCAGGCGCTGATGAATCTCGTGCCGGGAACGACCCCGATGGCGTTCGGCAACGCGGAGACGGACACACCGGCGCGATCTCTCGCCACCAACGTCAACGGTCAGGCGAACACGAACAATTCGACGCGGACCGACGGCGCCACGAATCTGAACATCTGGCTGCCGAACCACAACATGTACATTTCGCCTGCCGAGACGATCGACACCGTCAATGTCTCGACGAGCAGCTTCGACGCGGAACAGGGGATGGCGGGCGGCGCGGCGATTACCGTCATCACCAAGTCGGGCACCAACCAGTTCAAGGGCTCGGCCTTCGAGTTCTTCCAGAACGAGGCGCTCAACGCCTCCCCCTACTACTTCGGCAGGGCGACGAAGCCCGACAAGCTGCCGCTCGAGCAGAACAACTACGGCGGCACCTTCGGCGGGCCGATTCGCCGCGACAAGATCTTCTTCTTCGGATCGTTCGAAGGCTACAAGCGCAGCCAGAGCCTGAATACGTTCTTCACCGTGCCGACCGAGGCGCTGCGCAACGGAGACTTCAGCGGCGCGGGGAACAACCGGGGCACGGCGCAGATCATCTACAACCCGTTCACCGGGGGCGCCAACGGCGTCGGCCGCCAGCCCTTCGAGGGCAACCGCATTCCCGCGAGCATGATCAACCCGATCTCGCGGAAGATCCTCGACCTGCTCTTCCCGCTGCCGAACACACCCGGCATCGGCCTCGACGGGCTGTCCAACAACTACACGCGCGAAGAGACCCGCACGGTTGATCGCAAGAACTACGACCTGAAGGTGAACTTCAACCGCACGACGGCGCACCAGTTGTGGGCCAAGTACAGCTTCATGGACGCGGCCGTCGACGATCTGACGAACTATCTCGGGCTTGATCCGAATGCCGAGGGGGACGGCGGGTTCACCAAGGTCTACTCGGTGGGGGCCGGCCAGACGTGGACGCTGCGGCCGACGCTGCTGCTCGATACCACGTTCGGCTTCGGCCGTCAGAAGCAGGACGTGCGCGGCCCCGACTTCAACGCCGGCAACTTTGGCCTCGACGTGCTCGGTATCCCGGGCACGAACGACCAGGGATACGCGGACCAGACGTTCCGCGAGCGCTATGCGGGATATCCGAGGTTCGACACCGGATTCAGCTCGGTCGGCAACCGCGACGGCTGGAATCCGATCTTTCGCGACGAGCGCACCTACTCGCTGGCGGCGAACGTCACCAAGGTCGCAGGACGCCACGATATCCGCGGCGGCTACAGCGTCAACTTCCTGTACCTGGATCACTGGCAACCGGAGAGCAACAATCCGCGCGGCGACTTCGACTTCGCCTCGAACGCGACCCGTCTGAACGTGCCGGGCACGCAGTCGTCGAACCTCTACAACACCTACGCCGCGTTCCTGCTCGGGCTGACGTCCAGCGTGGCCAAGAGCGTGCAGAACGAGCTGATGACGGGCCGGGAGTGGCAGCACGCGCTCTACTTCCGCGACCGCTGGACGCCGACGCCGAAACTCACGCTCGACCTCGGGCTGCGCTGGGAGTACTACCCGATCATGACGCGCGCGGACGGGCGCGGGCTCGAGCGGCTCGACCTCGACACGCTCGAGGTCATCCTCGGCGGACGCGGCGGCAACCCGAAGAACGTCGGCCTCGAACCGGGCCTCGACAACTTCGCGCCGCGGCTGGGCGCCGTGTACCGGCTGAACGACCAGACTGTCGCGCGCGCCGGCTACGGCGTCACCTACAACGCCATGGGCTGGGCGCGTCCGCTTCGCGGCGATCAGCAATATCCGGTGGTGGTTTTCTCGGTGTTCAACCAGCCCGTGCAATTCGACTGGTACAACACCCTCGATCACGGCATTCCGCTCATCGTCGGTCCGGATCAGAGCTCGGGCCGCGTCGCGCTGCCCAATGCCGCAGGCATGATGACGCCTGAAGTGGGCAACGTCGATCGCGGCCGCGTGCAGACCTGGAACGTCGCCCTCGAGCGGCGGCTGCTCTGGAACACCACGGTCGACATCGCCTACGTCGGCGCCCGGGGCGACGGCGGCTATGCCTGGGTCGACATCAA
>JBOGIX010000079.1:0-4647 GCA_050744685.1 Vicinamibacterales bacterium
AGCGTGAAGGATCCGTGCTTGCGGGTGATCGTGGTTTCCTGGTGCAAGTGCTGCAGCGCGTTCTTGCGGATATGCTGCCGTGCGCCGTATCCCACCATCAGGAGCTCGGCCGCTGCCACCAGCCCGCCTCCGACCCTCGGCATCAGCATCTGCGTCATCACCGCTGCAAGCGCCATGGCCAGCTCCTGGCGAATCGTGTTCTGACGTTCGGCGGGGAAGGAATCGGCGATGCGGGACACGGTCGAGGCCGCATCGGTCGTGTGCACGGTCGAGAGCACGAGGTGACCGGTTTCCGCCGCGGCCAGCGCAATCCGCATCGTCTCGGGATCCCGCATTTCGCCCACCACGATGACGTCGGGCGCCTGCCGCAGGGCCGCACGAAGGGCGGTGGGGAAGTCGGGAGCGTCGACGCCAACCTCGACCTGCTCGATGATGCTGCCGTAATGGGCGTGCTCGTACTCGATCGGGTCCTCGATCGTGATGATGTGGCGGGCGTCGCGCCGGTTGATCTCCTCGACGAGCGCGGCAAGCGTCGTGCTCTTGCCGGAGCCCGTCGGACCGCCGACGAGGACCAGTCCTCGCGGGAGACGCGCGAGCGCATCGATCTGCGGCGGCAGATGGAGGCTTGCGAGCCGGGGCACCCGCGTCGGCAGCAGCCGCACCGCCGCGGCAGCGCGTCCACGCTCGCGGTGCAGGTTGATTCGGAACCGCCCGACGCCGCCGATACGAAACGACGCATCGGCGATGCCCGATTCCTGATACTGGCGGCGCGCGTGAGGCGCCAGGGCCGGCAGCACGGCGTCTTCGATATCCAGCCCGTCGAGTGGGGCCTCGGCGAGCGGGCCGACCCTGCCGTCGATACGCACTGACGGCGGCGCGCCGGCCACGAGCAGCAGATCGCTGCCGTGCCGCTCCGCCAGCACGCACAGCCAGTGCTCCAGCTTTGTCGTCGATCCCGCCGGAACGTGCACCGGCTCACGCTCGGGCGTCGCGTTCAACTCCAGGATCAGCCGATCGATGTCGTGTTCGGGCTCCACTGGCATGAGTCTAACCTCGATCGCTGTTCGCTGTTCGCTGTTCGCTGTTCGCGGTTCGTTGTTCGGCGGTTCGCCTGTTGCGGGTTAACGGTGAAGCAGGTAGTGAACGGAGAACACCCATGCCGGCGAGACGGCAAGCCGGGCCGCGAACAGCGAGACCGCGAAGCCGAAGAGCGGACGGCGAGCAGCGAACAGCGAGCCGCGACCCGTCGACAGGCTCACGGTCGCCGGTTAGAGTGCGCTGCCGAGGCGTTGCTGCAGCTTTTCCCGGTAGCCTCGGCTGAGCGTCAGGCGGGCGCCGGTCTTCAGCGACACGACGTACTCGCCGTTGAACCAGGGCTGCAGCTCCTGCACGCGCTCGATGTTGACGATGTGGCAGCGGTGAATGCGGAAGAAGGTCTCGGGATCGAGCTGCGCTTCGATGGCGGTCATCGTTTCACGCAGCAGGTGCGCCTCGGCGCCGACGTGCAGCTTGACGTAGTTGCCCGCCGCCTCGATCCAGTCGATCTCGGCGGCGCGCACGAAATAGACACGCCCGCCCGAGCGGACGACGAAGCGCTCCGCGCGGGGCGGCGAGTGCTTGAGGCCCTGGACGAGCTCGAGGAGCCGGCGCTCGAGGTCGCCGCTCGACGCGGGGTGCTGCAGCTGCTGGCGCGCGCGGCCGAGGGCCTGCTGGAAGCGCTCGCGATCGAACGGCTTGAGCAGGTAGTCGAGCGCGCAGACGTCGAACGCGCGCAGCGCATACCGGTCGTACGCGGTCACGAACACCACCGCGGGCATGTGCGCGGGCCCGATCGCTTCGATGACGTCGAAGCCGGTCGCGCCCGGCATCTGCACGTCCAGAAACACCAGATCCGGGCGGAGCTCCCTGATCGCGGCAATCGCGTGTGTGCCGTCCGCGCACTCGGCCACGAGATCGACCCATGACTCCCCGCCGAGCAGCATGCGCAACCGTGCCCGCGCCAGGGGCTCGTCGTCGGCAATGATGATGCGGGAGCGTGGGGCGGGTGGCTGCTGTGTCATGCGACCTGCGCTGGAGGCGCGAGGGCGTCGTTCGGCATCCGCTGGTGCGGGATGAGCATCCGCACGGAGAGGCCGGCATCGCCTTCGGCGAAATCGAGACGGTGCGCGTCGCCGTAGAGGCACTCGAGGCGCGCCCGCGTGTTGGAGAGCCCGACGCCGTTGGTGAAGCGCACCCGCGCATTGCCGACGAGGCCCACGCCGTTGTCCTTCACCTCGATCCAGACGCCCTGTGCCTGCCGCCTCGCCGAGATCTGTACCAGCCCGTCGCCGCTCCGCGGTGATATTCCATGTTTGATGGCGTTCTCGACGAGCGGCTGCAGGATCAGCCGGGGGACTTCGACGTCGAGTGTCTCGGGATCGATGTCGAAGTTCACCGAGAGTCGATCCTGAAACCGGATCTGTTCGATCTGGAGGTACTTCTGCAGGAATTCGAGCTCTTCCTTCAACGGGATCTGCGCCGCGCCCGAGCGATCGAACGTGAGCCTGAGCAGGTCGCTGAGGCGGCTGATCATGCGATCGGCGGCCTCCGGGTCCGAATGGACGAGCGTCGAAATCGCGTGCAGCGTGTTGAAGAGGAAGTGCGGATGCAGCTCCGCCTCGAGCGTCTTCAGCCGCGCCTCCATGAGCCGCGTCTCGAGGTTGGCGGCGGTCAGCGCGCGGGCCTGCGATTCGCGGTAGTAGCTGATCGCGTAACTCAGGCCCACGATCGCGGCGTAGGTCATCAGGGCCCAGTCGAGATTCGTCAGGTAGGAGCTCTGCGCCCAGGCGAGAAAAGCGGGCCACGGGCGGTCCACGAGCTCGGGCCACAGCGTGCCCCGGACGGCGATCATCGCAGCGGAGTGGATGAACGAGAAGGCCACCGCCGCGCCCGCATGGATGGCGACCGCGCGCAGCCAGCGCGGTGAATCGAGAGGGAACCTCGCCGCCAGCCAGAAGATCGGGCGCGTCAACGCCGCCGGGACGTACCACAACGCGAGATTCAGCGCGAGGAGCGGCGGGATCGCCAGGTACTCCGGACGCATCCGCGGGTTCAACGTGGAGAGGCGATACGCCTGCGCGGTGGAGAAGAGCCCGAGGAGAGTCGCGACGAGGAAGATCCACCGCGCCGGTGGCGTCCACGCTCTGTGCATCGTTTCACTATCCGCTCCGCGGCTGGGCTCCGTCAAGCTTATGACAAGATTATTTTGGCGGCTCCACCCGTCCCCGTCACGCGAATCCGCACGTTCCTCCCGCCGCCCTGGGCATTCGTCCCTCTGTAATGCGTATTCGTCACACCGGTAATGATCTGCCGACTCTGAATCTTGCCATTTCTGGCAACTTGGTCAGTTGTGGCAATTCGTTGCGTGAGGACGGGTCCCCGTCCCCCTGTGCTTGAATGCGAGGGATCCCCTCTGGTACCGTGCGGGAAAATGCAGGGAGACCCGCCGCGGGAGCGGCGCAAGAAGATCACGACGGGGCGCGCCTGTCCATGGTGCAAGGGACGCTTGGTACTGGAGTCGAGTTTTCCGCTCCGACAATTGATCCCGGGCGAGGTGCGCGCCAGGGCTGAGCGGAACGTTCCGGAGCACATGCGGACGGTCAAGGCCTGGGTGTGCTCGACCCCGCACTGCAAGTTCCGGGAATCGGCGTAAGGCGGCGGTCGTCAGTTCTTCGACTTTTCCTTCAGTGCGGCCGCGGGCAGGGTGCCCGTGCGCCGGATGTGAATCGTCCCCCCGAATGATTCGAGGTCGAACTCGGCGCCGCCTCCGCCCAGCGTAAAGACGCCGCGCCGGCCGCGGCTCACGTCGCCGCCACCCTGCAGCGGCAGGTTCGTCTGCATCGATCCATGGTAGGTGCGCACGTTGAAAACCGCCCCTGCGGTCTCAGCAACGGCCACCGCGATGCGGCCGTTGTGCGTCGAGAAGCGGTATCGGCCGTGCGGCGCGGGCGTGCCGTCGTAGGTCAGGCTCCCGTTCACCGATCCCACGTCGACTGTTTCCGACGAGATCCCCGTCAACACGATCGAACTGTTGGTCGTTTCCGCGGCGATGTCGCCCGACGCGCCATTGATCCTGATCCCCTGGTTGACCGAGCTCGCCGTGATCCGTCCCTTCGCGCCCTCGACGAGGATGCTGCCGTCGATCGTCTCGGCGGAAATCGCCACGGCGCCCCCCTTGATACGAATGTCGCCGCGGACGGTCTCGGCGGCAATCTCGCTCTCCGTCCCTTCCACGGTAATGAACGCGTAGGTGCCATCGACCTTCACCGGCATCCACGCGGGCACCGAGATCTCATAGTCCACCGCGCTCGCGGGCCCGCGCATGCCGGACGCTGAAATAGCCACACCCGAGGACGTCGTTTCGACGGAGACCCGCGTGCGGGGCATGTGCTTCGCCTGCACGCGCACGGCGTCCCGTCCCCAGGCGCGAATCACCACCTCGCCGGCGAAATCGTCGACGGTCAGCCGCGCACCGCGCGCGACGGGCACGGTCTGGTCCGTGTTCGGTGAACGCGAGTCGGCGCCGCTCTGTGCAGCGGCAAGGATGGTGACGAGGAGCAGGGAGGGGAACATGCGATCGTTGTCAGTTTCCAGTTGCCAGTTGCCAGT
>JBOGIX010000080.1:0-2399 GCA_050744685.1 Vicinamibacterales bacterium
CTGTACTACCGCCCCTGGCAGTTCTACAACGCGCTCGTCACCGCCATGGAGTACGGCGTGTTCGACAAGCTGCTGTTCGCGACCGACTATCCGTTCACCACGCCGGCGTCGACGATTGACGCGCTGAGACGCGTGAACGCGATGGTCGAAGGAACGGGCCTCCCGCGCATCCCGCTCGACCGGATCGAGGCGATGATCAACCGGAACTCGCTCGCGCTCCTCGGCCTCGACAGCTAGCAGCTGGCGCCGGGCGTCAGGCGATTCGATATCGCTCGAGCGTCTGCTCGTCCACCTCGACGCCCAGCCCCGGCCCGGCAGGTACCTCGACGAACCCGTCCACGATCCGGAGCGGCTCGCGCACCATCGCGCGGCTCAACGGTCCCTGCGACGTGTTGAATTCGATGAACTCGGCCCGGCGCTGGAAGGCGTTCAGGTGGAGGGAGGCTGCCGTCAGCAGGTCAGACGACCATGAGTGCGGGATCACGAGCACGTTCGCCATCTCCGCCATATGGACGATCTTCCGCGCGGCGGTGAACCCGCCGCAACGCGTCAGATCCGGCTGGAGCACGTCCACGCGCGCGCGTTCGATGAGCTCGCGAAACCCCCACTCGGTGGCCTCCTGCTCGCCGCACGCGATCAGCACGTCCACCGCTTCGGCCACGCGCCGATAGCCGTCGTAGTCCTCCGGATGCAGGATCTCCTCGATGAAGAAAGGCTCGAAGGGCTCGAGGCTGCGGATGGTCTGGATCGCCTGCTTCGGCGTGCGCTCGATGAACCAGCCGGTGTCGACGAGCAGGTCGCGGTCCGGGCCGAGCGTCTCGCGCGCCGCCTCCACGAGCCGCACGTCGAGCTGCGGGTCCTTCCCGAAAACACCCCACCCGAACTTGACAGCGGTGAAGCCCTCGTCGATGTAGCGCGCGGCGGCGTCGCGCATCCCCTCCGCCGTCGAGCGGAAGAGCGTGCTGGCGTAGGCGCGAACGCGATCGCGCCACTTCGCGCCGAGCAGCACGTGAATCGGCTGCCCGTACGTCTTGCCCATGATGTCCCACAGCGCAATGTCGATCGCGGAGATCGCCTGCATCGCGACGCCCCGCCGGCCGTAGTAGATGCTGCCGCGGTACATCCGGTACCAGAGGCGCTCCACCTCGAGCGGGTTCTCGCCGACGATCAGCGACGCGAGCCCGTCGAAGGCCTGGATGTCCCCTTCGCTCCAGCGCGGCGCTTCCACAGCGGCTTTGGCCACCGGCGCGGCGGTCTCCATGTCCGAATACCCGGTGATCCCGGCATCGGTCGAGACCCTGACCACCCCCATGTAGGTCGGACCGGGCGGTTCCTCCACGTCGTCGGTACTGCGATACAGGCCGGGCGACTTCAGGACGAGCACTTCGACGTTGGTGATCTTCATCTCTCGCGTCCGATGTCTTCGGCAATGACGTAAAGGGTCGCCCCCTTCCGGCAGACGGCCCCGAAGTGCAGGGCAACGACGACGCCATCGCGGTGTGCGGTAATGTCCACCGGCGCAGAAGTGTGATCAGTGAAGTCATGAAGCCGCCCGATCGCCTGCCCCTGCCCGACGTCCTCTCCGGCCACCACCGCCGGTTCCCAGATGCCGTCGATCGGACACGGAACGTAGTCGGAGAGATTCGGCGCCTGGACGAGGCGCGGCGGGGCCGCCCGTGTGGGGTCCACGTGGGCGACATCCCCCGTCAGCATGCCGTAGTGGCGCAGCACGTTCTTCACCCCTTCGTACGCGTGGGCAATCCCGCGGACGCTGGAGCCCTCACCGACGCCGAACTCGCCGCCGATCGCGATCTTGCCTTCGTCCTCCGCTTCATCGGTCAGGAGGCCCGACGCCATCTGGCGCGAATAGACGTAGATGAATGGGGTGTCGAACAGCGCCGCAACCCGGACGCACTCGGCCCACTGCGCCGGATCGGGCATCGGGTGCAGCGAGGTGCACAACGGAAACGAGGCCTCGCGCCCGCCGGCGTGCAGGTCGAGGACAACACGGACGTTCGGGAAGACGCGCGTCTTCACGAAATGCGCGATACGGTAGGAAAGCGTCCCGCGCGCGTTGCCCGGGAACGCCCGGTTCATGTTGACGTGATCCTCCGGCGACGAACGCGTGTGGGCCACGCAGGCGGTCTCGCTCAACTGCGGCACGAGGATCACGCGCCCGCTCATCTGCGCAGGATCGAGGTCGCGGCAGAGACGCTTGACGGCAATCTGCCCTTCGTACTCGTTGCCGTGCGTGCCGCCGAACACCGCCACGCCAGGGGTGTCGGCGTCGTGGCGGGTGCCGTTGATGACCGTGATCGGTACCAGCGAGTAGCCCCAGCTGCCGTCGAGGTGAAAGGCCGCCTGGTAGTGGTGCGTACCCGGCCGGGTGAAATCGATCG
>JBOGIX010000081.1:0-5016 GCA_050744685.1 Vicinamibacterales bacterium
GGGTCTGCTCGCGCTCCTCGTGGCTGAGCGAGTTGCCGCCGCGGCTGCGGCCGACGGCGTCGAGCTCGTCGATGAAGATGATGCAGGAGCCGTGGCGCCGCGCTTCGCGGAACAGCTTGCGGACGCGGGAGGCGCCTACGCCGGCGAACATCTCGACGAAATCGGATCCGCTCGCAAAGAGGAACGGCACACCCGCTTCACCGGCGATCGACCGCGCCAGCAGCGTCTTGCCCGTCCCTGGAGGCCCGACGAGGAGCACACCCTTGGGGATGCGGCCGCCCACTTTCGAGAAACGGTCGGGCTCGCGGAGGAAATCGACGATCTCCTTCACCTCGTCCTTGGCCTCGTCGACACCGGCCACGTCCTGGAACGTGACCACGCTGCCGCCGCGTTCAGCCACGCGCGCCCGGGCCGTCATCGACGGGATCTTGCCCGCGGTGGTCCGGTAAATCGTGAATCCCAGCAGCGCGAAGAACCCGCCCGCCAGCGCCATCGCCCTCCAGCTGAGGGCGGCCGGGTCGTTGACGTTGGCGAAGTTCACGACGATGCTGCGCTTCGTGAGATCGGTGACGAAGCCCGAATTGGCGACGAGGAATTCGCGTGGAGCGATGGTCGTGGCCGTGGCCCCGCCGCGGAAAACGATGTCGATGGCGCGCTCGCCCAGCGTGACGTGGGTGACCGTACCGGACTCCACGCGCTGGATGAACTCGGAAAAGGCCATCGGCGCGGGTGGGACCGGCCGGCGCGCCAGGTAGAGACCCCCCGGCACAGCCGTCAAGAGGACGATCAACGCTGCCAGGACGAGGAAGCGATGTTGGCGGAAGCGCGCTGGTAGTGCCACAGGGTCAAATCCGTTTCGCGGAAGCGCCGGACAGCGCGGGCGCGACAAGCAGGCCCGCAAGCGCTTGCGGGGCGCTGCCCACCCAGGCAGACGGCATACTCAAAATTTGATTGTTTGGGCGCTCCGCTGGGGATTGGAGTGATCGAATTCTACACGAGTGCACGGGCGGCTGTAAATACATGATTGCGATGTCAGTTTCCAGTTGCCAGTTTCCGGTTTCCAGTTTCCAGACAAAGTCCGCGGTTGCCAGTCCCCCGGTCCAAGCCGACACCGCGACCCGGCAACTGGAAACCCAGGAGAACTACTGGCAACTGGAAACCCAGGAGAACTACTGGCAACTGGCAACTGGAAACTGGAAACTGGTGACTGATGAGTAGTGTTCCCTGATACCGTGATGTTTCATGACGGGCACAGCTCTGCAGCGGACGTTTGCCTGGAGTGTGCACCTCTACACCGCCACGGGCGCCCTGACCGCTTTCGCCGCCGTGGCGCTGACCATCGAGGGGCGATACCGCGCGGCGTTCCTCTGGCTCGTGGCCGCCACATTTGTCGACGCCACGGACGGGGTGCTGGCCCGCCTGGCTCGCGTCAAGGAGCGGGCTCCCGGCTTCGATGGTGCCCGCCTGGACGACATCGTCGATTACCTGACTTACGTCTTCGTGCCCGTCCTGCTGTTGTACCACGCCGGCCTGCTGCCTGCAGGCTGGGGACTGGCGGCCGCCGCCATGGTTCTGCTGAGCAGCGCCTACGGGTTCGCATCGCTCGATGCGAAAGCGGATGACTACTTTTTCACCGGATTTCCGTCTTATTGGAATATCGTCGCGGTCTACCTTTTTGCGGCAGGGCTGCCGCCGGCTGCGAACGGGGCGATCCTCGTCGTCCTCAGCATCCTCGTGTTCGTGCGGATCGGCTATGTCTACCCCTCGCGCACGCCGGTCCTGCGGGGCCTGACGCTCGCCCTGGGCGCGGTGTGGGCCGTGATGATGATTGCCATCGTTCTTGCAATGCCCGACGTGCCCTTGATGCTCACCGTCGCCTCGTTGTTCTTTCCGATCTACTACACCGTACTGTCGTTCGTGCTGCACGGCCGGCGGGGTCGCGCCTGATGGCATTCGTGCCGCGGAAGTTCCGCGACCGCTTCTTCGGCGCGGTCTTCCTTCTCCTCGTCGTCCTCTGCGCGGTCGGAATCACGTGGCTGTTCCGCCAGGGGTACGCGGTGCACCGGCTCACGCGCGGTGTGGGAGACACGTGGTTCCTGTCGGCCGACGGCCGCCGCTGGTTCCGGATGGACGAGCACCATCAGGACGTGCCGCTCGCCGACATCCCGGCGAACCTGCAGCACGCGTTCATCGCGGTCGAGGACCATCGTTTCTTCAAGCATCCCGGCGTCGATCCGATCGCGCTCGGGCGCGCCGTGATCCGCAACCTGCGGTCCGATTCGCTCGAGGGCGGGAGCACGCTGACGCAGCAGCTGGCGCGCACGCTGTTCCTGTCCAACCAGAAGACCTACGGCCGCAAGATCCGCGAAGCGGTGTTGGCGCTCATGATCGACGCGCGGCTCACCAAGGCGCAGGTCCTCGAGCTGTACCTCAATCGCATCTACCTGAGCGCCGGCGTCTACGGCGTCGAGACGATGGCGAGGCACCTGTTCGGGAAGGCGGCAAAGCAGCTGTCGCTGGCGGAATGTGCCCTCATCGCGGGGCTCGCCCGATCGCCCTCGGGCCTCTCCCCGTGGTCGAATCTCGAGGGCGCCCGCGAACGCAGCCACGTAGTGCTCGCGCGCATGCGCCAGGAAGGCTTCATCACCGCCGGCCAGGAGGAAGCGGCGAAACGCGCCAGGCTCCGCATCCGGCCGTATCCGGGCTCGGAGAACCCGCGCGCCGGGTATGCGAAGGAATATCTGCGTCAGCGCTTTCGCGATCATTTCGGCGGCGACCACCCGCCGGACTGGGCCGTGCACTCGACGTTCGTGCAGGAACTGCAGGCCCTCGGCGAGAGGGTCGTCGGCGACGGCCTGCGGCGGTTCGGCCGCCCGGAGCTCCAGGCGGCCCTTGTGGCGCTCGACCCGCAGACCGGAGACATCCTCGCGCTCGTCGGGGGACGCGATTTTCGTCAGTCGCAATTCAACAGGGCGGTGCGGAGCCGCCGGCAACCGGGCTCCGCCTTCAAGCCGCTGCTGTTTGCCGCGGCGCTCGAACACGGGTTTTCTCCCGTCTCGGTTCTCGACGGGCTGGCGACGATCGCGCCGCAGGGACCAGAGGAGTGGGCGCCGCGAAACGCCAGCGGTGACACTCCCGATGCGCTGACGCTGCGCGCCGCCCTGATCGAATCGAACAACCGCGCCGCCACGGCGCTGCAGCAGCGTCTCGGCTCGCGTCCCGTGCTGCGACTCGCATCCGATGCCGGCCTGCGCGATCTGCCGGACGTGCCGTCGCTGTCGCTCGGTACAGGCCTCGTCACGCCGCTCGATCTGACCGCCGCGTTCGCTGCCTTTCCGAACGGCGGGTTCGCCGTGCGCCCGCGCGGCATCGTGCGCGTGGTGGACGCCGACGGCGCCAGCGCGATGGACCAGGCGGTGGCGCGCGATCGCGTGATCTCGCCCGAGACCGCGTTCCAGATGGTCTCCATGCTCCAGGACGTAATGGATCAGGGTACAGGCGCCGCCGCGCGCCAATGGGGCGTGCGCGTCCCGATCGGTGGCAAAACGGGCACGACCAACGATTTCAAGGACGCCTGGTTCGTCGGCTTCTCCTCGTCGCTCGTCGTCGGCGTCTGGGTCGGTTTCGACCAGCCGCGGACGATCGCGGCAAACGCCTACGGCTCGCGGTATGCGCTGCCCATCTGGAGCGACTTCATGCGGCAGGCCGTCCGCTACCGGCGCGCCGCCGACTTCGAAGCGCCGGCCGGCTTGCGAGACGAGCCACTCTGCCGCATCTCGTACCTGCGCCCGGTCGAGGGCTGCCCGACCTACACGGAGTATTTCAAGGAAGGCGACCAGGTCCCCGGCCGCCTCTGCCCGATCCACAAAGGCAGCGTCAAACAGCGCGTCCGCCGCGCCGTCGAAGGATTCCTGTCGGGGCTGGGCAAGAAGATCGGGAATATCTTCAAATGAGAGGCGGGAGTTTTCGATGCGCCGCGACTGTCACACGGCTATCGGCTCCTTCAGATCCACAAGAGCAGGGGAGCACGGGAGCTTAGGAGAGATAAACACATTCTGATCTCCCCTGACCTCCCGTACTCTCGTGCTGCTGTTAGGTTTGGCAGGAGTCTGCGTGATCGGAAAGGTGCCCGAATTCCAATTGGTTGCGTTTCGTGAACGGGGGAGTCGCACATGAAGATCACCGGAGTCATTCTGATCGTGATCGGGATCATCGCACTGGCGTATGGGGGCATTACTTACACCAGGCGCGAGAAGGTGCTCGACATCGGGCCGATCGAAGCGACCGCGGAGCGCCGCGAGACGGTGCCGTTGCCGCCGGTGCTCGGGGTGGTGGCGCTGGCGGGAGGCATCGTGCTGATGATCGCAGGGGCGCGCAGGAAGTAGCGCGGGCCGAGCGGTAGTATTACCTGTGCTTTCCCCGGGTCAGATCCTCGACGGCCGCTACGAGATCATCGCGCCTCTTGCCGAGGGGGGCATGGGGGCGGTGTATCGGGCGCGGCGCGTGCTGCTCCGGGACGAGGTCGCGATCAAGGTGATCCTGGCGGAGGTGACGGGGCCCGGGCCGCTCGAGCGGTTCGTGCGCGAGAGCCGCGCCTGCGCGCAGCTGCGGCATCCCCACATCGTTTCGATCTTCGATTACAACGCCGACGACCCGCAGCATCCGTTCCTGGTGATGGAGCTGCTCAGCGGTCAGAGCCTGAAGGAGCGGCTCGCCGAGAGCGGCACTCTCGACCTCGACGAGATCCGCCGGATCGTCCCGCCGCTGTGCTCGGCGCTCTCGCTCGCGCACACACAGGGGATCGTGCACCGGGACCTGAAGCCCGCCAACGTCGTGGCGCACGACTTCGGCGGCCACCACGTCTACAAGATTGTCGATTTCGGCGTCGCCAACGTGCGTCAGCCGGCCGACGAGACGCGGTTGACGGGATCGCATCAGTTCATCGGCACCGTCGCGTACGCCTCCCCGGAGCAGCTGACCGGTGCCGTCGTGGACGCCCGATCCGATGTCTACAGC
>JBOGIX010000082.1:0-2508 GCA_050744685.1 Vicinamibacterales bacterium
GGTCAGATCCTCGCGTTTACGGACGACGACTGTTATCCGCGCCCCGATTACCTGCTGGCGCTCGCGGACGTATTCGCGGCACACGATGTCGGCGTTGTCGGCGGGCGTGTGGTGCGGCACGACCCGACCGATGCGAACGTGTCGATCCGCGACGTCGACACGCCAACGAGCATCGAGCCAGGCACGTTCGTGCGTCCGGGTATGGTGCATGGAGCGAACCTGGGGGTGAGGCGCGAGGTCCTCGCCGCGATAGGCGGGTTCGATCCGCTGCTCGGTCCCGGCGCGCCCTGCGTCGCCGCTGAGGATATCGAGCTTGTCGCCCGCGCGGTCTGGGCGGGATGGCGGGCCCGGTACGATCCCGCTCCTGTCGTTTCGCATCACCACGGCCGCAAGCCGGGCGAGGAGGCGGATCGTGTCCGGCGGGGCTACGACTACGGTCGCGGCGCTTACTATACGAAGTTCCTGCTGAACCGCCGGGCGCGGCGGGTCTACTTGCGCAGCTGGTACGAAATCACGCGGCGCTCGCCGCGATCGGGTGCGCGACAGCGCCTGCGCCGCGAGCTCGCCGGCGGGTGTCGATATCTGTTCCAGCGCATGCTGCGCGGCCCGGCGATCCCCCGAGTCGAATCCGCGGCCGAGCTGACCCACTCGAGCGGCATGCCATGAAGATGTATTTCTATCGCGGGCGGCGGCCCAACTTCGGCGACGAGCTGAACGGGTGGCTGTGGCCGCGGCTCCTTCCGGGATTCTTCGACGACAACGATCGGGAGCTGTTCATCGGCATCGGCTCGACCCTGTTCGATTTCCTCCCGCGCGAATCACGCAAGATCGTCTTCGGCGCCGGCTACGGCGGCTACACGGCGGCTCCGGAGATCGACAAGCGCTGGCTGTTCTACTTCGTGCGCGGCCGGCTCACCGCCGCCGCGCTCGGTCTCGATGCGCACCTCGCCGTCGGCGACGCCGCAATCCTGGTGCGCTCGTGCGTCGCCCCGCCAGTTCCGAAATCGTACCGGATCTCCTTCATGCCGCACTGGCAGAGCGCCGCGGATGGCCTGTGGGCGGAGGCGAGCCGTGCCGCCGGCCTCCATTACATCGACCCGTGCGACACGGTCGACAACGTCCTGACGCAAGTCCAGGCGTCGGGGACCCTCGTTGCCGAAGCCATGCACGGCGCGATCGTGGCCGACGCGCTCCGCGTGCCATGGATTCCCATACGCCCGGTCCAACCGCCGAACCGGGCGAAGTGGCACGACTGGGTATCGGCGCTGGACGTGCCTCTTCACTGGGCGCGGGTGATGCCGTCCAGCGCGCTGGAGCTCGCGATGAGTCTCGCCGGACGCAAACGATATGCGGACCGCATCCGCGTGCGCGGCCAGCGGCTGCGGGCGTTTGCGCCGAATGCCTTCGCGGAACTCGCGGCGCGATCGCTCGCGCGCGCGGCCGCGCGGGAACCGAGTCTCAGCTCCGACGCCGCGATCGATCGCGCACACACACGCATGCTCGAAGCGCTGGACCGGCTGAAGACGGATTTCGCCGATCGGCTGTCCGCGGACGCCGGCCGTGGACTTCCCCGCGATCCGACGGTCCACTCGCGCACGGCCGCTCTCTGAGCGATCGCACGTTGAATGCGGCTTCGTTGATCGGCGCCTACTTGGTCTTCGTCGCCTTGCCTTCGAACGTCGGCATCCACGCCTTGCCGTCCATCATCGACTCGCACTTGATCGACATCGTCGAGCCGCCACTGCCGAACTCCAGCGTGCAGCGGTCGCGCATCGTCGTGCTGCCCATCGTCGACGTTCCCTCCGCAGTCCACGTGTTGCCCTTCACGGTCATCGTCCCAGAGCCCATCATCCCCATGCTGTCGAACGAATTGAAGGTGTAGACCTTCTTCGCGCCATCATAGGCAAGGATTTCGATGCCCTGCATCTCCCCCATCGGCGACTTGCCTCGATAGCTCCGCTGGACGAAGAAATTGCCCGGCGTCCATTCCATTGAATCCGTGCCGGTGACCTTGCCGCCAGGCCCCATCGGTCCCGGCTTCATCTCCCCTTCAAAGGTCCAGTTGCCGACGAACGCACCCAGCCGCTGGTGCTCCGGGCCCGGCTTGGGCATCTCCTGCTTCTGCGCGATGAGCACCCCGGCACCTATCGACACGACAGCCACGACAACTGCAAAGCGCCTCATCGATCTGCTCCTTTCGAGGATGTTCCCGCCGGATGTGGACAGATTATGTCCGGGAGCGCCGCTGGACGCCAATGCGAAGCATTTCCCTTCTGGGTCAGGGTCATTCCGGAATCAACACCCGCACACCGATGTCAGCGCCGCGAATGGAGCGCCTGCCCCTTCCCTGCTGCTGCACACGCTCGAGCTCTGACGAAAGATCCCCCTGGTCGTCCCGTTGATTCGGGCCAACGCTATACATGGTCGCCTGACCATTAACGGGACAGCAGCGGCTTTCCTGTCGCGCTGCGTTACACTGCGAAACACCTTGCCCGCGCGCGGCATGGC
>JBOGIX010000083.1:0-5471 GCA_050744685.1 Vicinamibacterales bacterium
GGCCTGCGCGCTCTTCGCCTCAGTGGCGTATCACTGGACGTTCTACTATCTGCTGGCGCTCGCCGCCGCGCCCCGCGAGTACCTGCTGGCCCGCATCGCCGCGCAGCGGCGGGCGGTACGCACCCCGGCCCCCTCGGCGGTGGCGACCATAGGGGCGCCCGCATGAGCGCCGTCCTCAGCCGTCTCCTGCGCGGCGTCCGTATCATCGACCGGCGCCTGAGCCGCCGGTCCGACCGCCGGCGGATCCTGGTCGATGCGCGCACGCCGGTGAACTTCACGATGGTGGCCCCGGTGTTCCGGGCCATGGAGCGCGACCCGCGCATCTCGTTCTACTTCACGGCCACCGAAGAACCAGGGCAGATGGATCGGATCTACCGCGAGGCGCCTGGGGTACGAACGATTCATCCGCGCCGGGCATCACTCCTGAAGTTCGACGCGTACGTCGTGTCGGACTTCATGTGGGCGCCGTTGCTGCGCGAGACGGCGCGGGTGCAGGTTTTCCACGGCGTCGGAGGCAAATACGGCTTCGACGCGCCCGATCGATCGATGCGCGAGTGGCACCGCCTGTTCTTCGTCAACGAGCGGCGCCTTCGGAACTTCATCGCGTGCGGCGCCGTCGACGCCGACAGCCCGGCGATCCGCCTCGTCGGCATGCCGAAGGTCGACTGCCTCGTCGACGGCACGTTCGACCGCCGCGCGGTGCTGATCTCGCTCGGTCTCGACCCGGCCCTCCCCACGGTACTTTACGCTCCCACGTGGTCGCCCGCTTCGTCGTTGAACGCGATGGGCGTCGATCTGGTCCGCGCCCTCGCCGAGATGCCGATCAACCTGATCGTCAAGCTGCACGATCGGTCGCGCGACCCGCGCGAACGGTATTCGGGCGCGATCGACTGGGTGGCCCGGCTTCAGCCGTATCTCGCCGCGGGCAGAGGCGTGATCGCGCCCGGACACGACATCTCGCCTTATCTCGTCGCCGCTGATCTCATGATCACCGATCACAGCTCCGCCGGCTTCGAGTTCCTGCTGCGCGATCGGCCGATCGTACGGATTCATCGGCCGCAGCTGCTCGCGCTGGCGAATATCCATCCCGACTACGTCTCGCTCCTCGCGTCGGTCTCTGAATCGACGCACGATCCGGCTGACGTATTGGCCGCGGTGGAGCGCGCGCTCGCCAGCCCGGATGCCCGGCGCGAGGCTCGCCGGCAGGTCGCCGCGTATCTGTTCTACCAGCCGGGGAGCGCGACCGCGCGGTCGATCCGGGAACTGTATGACGTCATTGAGCTCGAGCCGGCGCCGGCCGTTCTGACCGCCGGGCCGCGCCAGGGGACCGCGGATCAATGGCAAAAGTCAGCGTGATCATGGCGGCGTACAACGTCGCCCCTTACATCGGCGCGGCGATCGACTCGGTGTTCGCGCAGACGATCGCCGACTGGGAGCTCGTCATCGCAGACGACGGCTCGACCGACAACTCGGCGGACCTGGCGCGGGCCTACGCGGCGAAGGACGCGCGTGTGAAGCTGGTCGGCAACCAGAACGGCGGCGTGTCGGTCGCGCGCAACCATGCCCTTCGCGAATCCACCGGCGAGTTCCTGGCCATCCTCGACAGCGACGATGTGTGGGAACCCACCTACCTGGAGAAGCAGCTCGCCATCTTCGAGGAGCACCCTGAACTGGACATCGTGACCGGCAACGGCTGGCTGCTCGGCGGACGTCGTCATGGGCTGCCGGCCCGGCCCTGGCCCGATGCGCGGCCGCAGCCGACGCTCGCCACGATCCTCGCCGACGAGGAATCCATCTTCATCATGACGGTCATGCGCCGCCGGGTGTACGACACGGTCGGCGGCTTCAACGAGCGCCTCCGCAGCAACGAGGACTACGAGTACTGGCTGCGGGCCGCGACGCACGGGTTCCGCTTCCACCGCAACGACGAGCCGCTCGGCCACTACCGGCGCCGCGACGACAGCGTATCGGCGAGCGACATCCGGATGCTCGACGGAATCCTGGTCGTCTACAACGACATCCGTCCGCTGCTGGCCGGCCGGCCCGAGGAACTGCGCGTGCTCGAGGCGCAGGTGGCGCGGTTCGAGGGTGAGCGCCTGACCGTCATGGCCAAGAGAGCTCTGCGCAGCCGCGACGCCGGCGGAGCGGCGAATCATCTGTCGGCGCTTTACGCGCACCGCGGCGGTGCCGCCGTCCGCCTGGCGAGCTTCATGGCGAAGTGGACGCCGGGACTGCTGTTCCGCGCCTATCGCATCCGGCGCGATCGCCAGGAGACCGCGTCGTGAAAGTCCTGCGTGCGCTGCGGCCGCTGCTGCGCGGGCTCCGCCGTCTCGACCACGGCATCGGCCGCCTCCGTTCGCGGCGCCGCATCCTGATCGAGGCCCGCATTCCGATGAACCTGGCCGTGCTTCGCCCGCTGCTGCACGTGCTGCGACGCGATCCACGCCTCACTGTGTGGTTCACCGGCGTCGAGCGCGACGATCTCAGGCTGGCGTTCGCCGAACTCGGGGTCTCCAATCAGGTCATCTCGCGACGCGCTGCGGCGCGCAGGCGGATCGATCTGTACATCAATGCGGACCCGTGGGAGGCCGCGTCTCTCTGGCGCGTCGACAAGCGGCTGAACTTCTTCCACGGCGTTGCCGGGAAATACGACCTCGACTGCCCCACCCATCTGCCGCTCGGGTTCGATCGGTACGATTGTGTGGCGTTTCCCAACGAAGGGCGGCGCAATGCTTACGTGGCAGCCGGCATCGTGAGCGAGGATCGGGCGGTGCTCGTTGGCTACCCGAAGGCGGACGTGCTCATCGCCGAGAGCGGCCAGGCACGCCCGGCCGCCGCGGCGCTCGGTCTCGACAGCAGCCGTCCCACCGCGATCTTCGCGCCGACGTTCTCGCCGGCCTCGGCGCTGCACGTCGCCGGCGAGCGGATCATCGAGACGCTGCTTGCGAGCGGCTGCAACGTGATCGCCAAGCTGCACGACCGGTCGATGGACACCGATCCCCGCTACTCGGGCGGGATCGACTGGCCGCAGCGGCTGGCGCGGTTCAACGGCCCTCGCTTCCTGTTCGCCGCCAGCGGCGACTCGACACCCTACGTGCTCGCGAGCGACGTGATGGTCACCGATCACAGCTCGATCGGCTTCGAGTTCTGTGCGCTCGATCGACCGCTCATCGTGTTCGATGTCCCCGAGCTCATCACGTCCGCGCGGATCAACCGGCAGAAAGTGGAGCTGCTGCGCTCGGCCGCAACGGTGGTCGCCAGCGCGCCGGCGCTCGAGGCGGCCGTGCGCAATGCCCTTGCCGCGCCCGATACGCGATCGCCCGAACGCCGGCGGGCCGCGGAGGAGGTGTTCTATCACCCGGGCAGCGCGACGGCACGGGCGCTTCGGCTCGTCTACGACCTGTTGCAGCTGCCGCCGGCAACCGACCTTGCGACGTCTGTGCCCCGAAAGGAAGCCGCGCCCGCAGCGTGAGCGCGGGCCCGCATACGCGAGACGCCGAGCGATCATGAAGTATTCCGTTCTCATCGCCACCTACAACCGCGCGGCGGATCTCCGCGAGACTTTGAACAGCGTCGCGCGCCTGCGCCCGGACGGTCCCTGGGAGGTCGTCGTCATCGACAACAACTCTCCCGACAACACCCGGGACGTCGTCGCCACGGCGGCCACCTCTTTTCCAGTGCCGCTGCGTTACCTGTTCGAGCGGGAACAAGGCCGCAGCGCCGCGCTGAACGCCGGCATCAGGGCGGCGGCTGGCGAGATCATCGTGACGACCGATGACGACGTGCGCGTGTCCGAAGACTGGCTGACCCGGGCTGCTGAGGGCCTGGACCGGTTGCGGTGCGACTACGTCGGCGGCCGCGTCCTGCCGATCTGGGGCGGCGCCCGTCCGCGATGGCTGCCGAATCACCGCGGAAAGCACTGGGCCGTGATTGCGCTGCTCGACTACGGTCCGCAGCCGATCGAGTTCGGCGCGCGTGTTCCGCTCGGCGTGAACATGGCGTTTCGCCGGAGCGCCTTCGATCGAGCGGGCCTGTTCGACGCGCGCACCGGCCGGCGCGCGGGCACGCTGCTCGGCCAGGAGGTGCGCGAGTGGTGCATCAGGGCGCGGGCCGCTGGCGTGCGCGGCTGGTACGTGCCCGAGATGACCCTGGAGCACATCATTCCTGTCGATCGCCTGAACAAGCGGTACTTCCGCCGCTGGTTCTACTGGCGCGGCATCAGCCGGGCGCTGCTCTATCAACGCTCCGGCCTGGACATGGAAACACCGGAGCAGACCGCGAACAATCCGGCAACGCTGCCGCATGTGCTCGGCGTGCCGCGTTATCTCTATCGCAAAGCCCTCGTCAACGCGTGGGCCTGGCTGCGCGAGACCCTGCGACGCGACGAAATGCGCGCCTTCGACCACGAGCTCTGGCTCTGCTTCTTTGCAGGCATCGTCCGGCAATGCGCCCGTCCATCGGAATGGTCACGCCCTCCAGCGCCGGGGTTGCACACCGCGCCGGCAGCGGCAGCGGACGGATCCGTCGCCGCCGAGGAGCGCCACATCGCCCAGCCGCTGCCCGAAGAGGCGGGGGAACGGGCATGATCGCGGCCCCGCCACTCGAGCCGATGGCGCCGATCGTCGACGCGACGATCCTCATCTGCACGTTCAACCGGGCGTCCTTTCTCGAAGACACCCTCGACAGCCTCGCCCAGACGCCGGCCGATCCCGGCTTCTCGTGGGACGTGCTCGTCGTCGACAACAATTCGAGCGACAGCACCCGCGCCGTCGTCGAACGGTGGATCGGCCGCTTCCCGGTGCCGCTCCGCTACCTGTTCGAAGGGCGGCAGGGAAAGTCGAACGCGCTGAACAGCGGGATGGCCGCCGCCCGCGCCACGGTGATCGTGTTCACGGACGACGATGTCTACGTCCCACCGGGATGGCTGGCGGAGGCGGTGACGCCGCTGCTCGCGCGCAACGACATCGATTACACCGGCGGTCCGGTGGAGCCGATCTGGGGCACCGTGCGGCCGGCGTGGCTGGACGAGAAAGGCAAGCTCGGCGGCACGATCGCGGTCATGTACCACGGCGATGCGCCATTCATCTTCGAGGAGCGCCGGAAGGTCCCGCTCGGCGTGAACATGGCGGTCCGCCGCCGGCTCATCGAACGGATCGGCGGCTTCAGGCCGGATCTCGGTCGCAACGGCAAGTCGCTGCTCGGTCAGGAGCAGGCGGAATTCTTCTACCGTTCGCGCGAAGCGGGGGCACGCGGGCTCTATGTGCCAGCGATGCGCCTCGACCACGTGGTACCCGCCTCCCGCCTGACGCGCAGCTACTTTCGGCGATGGTGGTACTGGAAGGGAATTTCACACGCCCGCGTGCATCGGATGCACGGCCGCACCGAGCTCGGCCTCGACCTTCTGCGGATGCCGCGGATATTCGGTGTGCCGCGGTTCGTGCTCGGGAATGTCGTGCGGAACAGCGTGAAAT
>JBOGIX010000084.1:0-7209 GCA_050744685.1 Vicinamibacterales bacterium
GTTCTCGGACGGCCAGACCTACGGCGTGTTCCAGTTCGAGAGCTCGGGCATGCGCGAGCTGCTGCGCAAGGCGAAGCCGGAGCGGCTCGATGACCTGATCGCGCTCAACGCGCTCTATCGTCCCGGCCCCTTGAAGAGCGGGATGGTCGACGACTTCATCGCGCGCAAGGCCGGCAGGAGCGAAGTGAAGTACGAGCTCCCGCAGCTCGAGCCGATCCTCTCCGATACCTACGGGGTCATCGCCTACCAGGAACAGGTCATGCGGATTGCCGCGGTGCTGGCCGGCTTCTCGATGGGCCAGTCCGACGTGCTGCGAAAGGCCATGGGGAAGAAGGACCCCAAGGTCATGGCCAAGCAGCGCGAGGCCTTCATGGAAGGGGCGCGCGCGAAAGGGGTCAACGAGAAGAAAGCCACCAAGATTTTCGACTTGATGGAGTTCTTCGCCGGCTACGGCTTCAACAAGTCGCACTCGACCACCTACGCGTGGGTGGCCTACCAGACCGGCTACCTGAAGGCCAACTACCCGTGGCACTTCATGGCGGCGCTGCTCACCATCGAAGCAGCGAACACCGACAAGCTCGCGATGTATCTCGGCGAGTGCCGCGATCTGGGAATCCCCATCCTGCCGCCCGACATCAACTGCAGCGAGCTGGCGTTCACGGTCGCGAAGGACGGCGTCCGCTTCGGGTTGTGCGCGGTCAAGAACGTCGGTGAAGGCGCGGTGCTCTCGTTGCTGCAGGTGCGCAAGGCGCTTGGCCGGGTCGATTCGCTGCACACGCTGTGCGAACACGCCGACCTGCGGCTCGTCAACAAGCGGGTGCTCGAAAGCCTGATCAAGGCGGGCGCGCTCGACTCAATGGCCTGCGAACAGCATCGCAGCGTGCGCGACCGCCGCGCCTGCCTGTTTGCCGCCGTGGACAAGGCCATCGAGCACGGCGGCCGCCACCAGCGCGATCGCGACAAGGGGCAGACGCAGCTGTTCGGCGGCGCGTCGGATGAAGGCGAGCTCGCGGCCGTCCGCTTGCCCGACGCCCCTCCCTGGACCGAAGCGCAGCAGCTCGCCTTCGAAAAGGAGGCGCTCGGGCTCTACATGAGCGGCCATCCGCTCGAGCGCTTCTCCGAGGAACTGAAGGCGTTCGGCGCCAGGCGCCTGGCCGATCTCACCACCTCCGAGGCCGACATCTGGCTCGGCGGCATCGTCTCGGGCCTGCGCCCGCTCAAGACGAAGAAGGGGGACCGCATGTGCGTCTTCATGCTGGACGACATCGCCGGCAGCCTCGAGGTCGTCGTCTTCCCGGAAACGTTCGCAAAGCACGGGTCGCTCGTCGAGGCGGACGCGATGCTGCTCGTCCGCGGCAAATACGAAAAAGACGACGAATCGGCACGCATCGTCGCCACCGAGCTGCTGCCGATCGCGGCGCTGAAGGAACGGACGACCCGCGAGGTCGTGATCCATCTCAGCGGACGGGCGGCGGGGCGGCCCACGTTCGAGGCACTGGCGGAGCTGTTGACGCGGCACCGCGGCGATCGCCGCGTGTTCGTGGAGCTCGACGTGCGCAGTCAGCAAACACCCCTGCGGGTGCGCTCCGAGGTGGCCCAGCGGGTCAGGCCCTCGGAACGGCTCGTCTCCGAGGTCGAACAAATCTGCGGCGCCGGATCGGTGGAGTTGCGGTAGGGAATCGTCCGTATGCCTCCTGAGCTTCTCGAATTCGAAGAACCGGTCGGCGTGCTGCTGAAGGAGATCGAGGCCCTCAGCATGCTGCCGCAGACGCCGGAGCGGCTGCGGTCGATCGACGCGCTCCGCCGCCGTGCCGACGAGATTCGCACCGAGCTCTACGCGAACCTCACGCCGTGGCAGCGCGTGCTGGTGGCGCGCCACGCCGCGCGGCCGAACACGCTCGATTACGTCGAGCGCATCTTCAGCGGCTTCGACGAGCTGCACGGCGATCGCCGATTCGCCGACGACCACGCCATCGTCTGCGGGTTCGCCGACTACAAGGGGCAGCCGGTCTGCATCGTCGGGCACCAGAAGGGGAGCGATACCAAGCAGAAGATCTTCCGGAACTTCGGTTACGCGCGGCCGGAAGGGTATCGGAAGGCGCTGCGGGTGATGCTGCTGGCGCAGAAGTTCAGCCGGCCGATCGTCGTGTTCATCGATACGCCGGCGGCCTACCCGGGTGTGGAGTCCGAGGAGCGCGGCGTGGCCGAGGCGATCGCCTACAACCTGCGCGAGATGGTGATGCTCGACGTTCCTATCGTCGTCATCGTGTGCGGTGAAGGCGGGAGCGGCGGCGCGCTCGGCATTGCCATCGGCGATCGGGTGCTGATGCAGGAGTACGCCGTCTACAGCGTCATTCCGCCGGAGGGATGCGCGGCCATCCTCTGGCGCGACGCCAACAAGAAGGTCGAGGCGGCCGAAGCGCTGAAGATCACCGCGCCCGACCTGCTGCAGCTCGGCCTGATCGACGAGATCATCCCCGAGCCTGCCGGCGGCGCACACAACGATCCCGACCGGGCCAGCGCGCTCGTGGATCAGGCGCTCGAGCAGGCGCTGTCGTCGCTGGTGGCGCTGCCGAGCGAAGAACGGCTGGGCGCGCGGTACGAGAAGTTCCGCCGCATGGGGAGCGAAGGCCAGGCCTTCGTGGACCCTTCGACGCAGACGAGCACCGAAGCGGACGCCGGCAGCGGCGGGGCAAAGAGCGGCGGCGCATGAAATCTCTCGTCTGGAACCACCTGCCGTGCAACGAGGAGGAAGCGTCGAGGCTGGCCGCGGCGCTCGACCTGCATCCCACCGTCGCGCGCCTGCTGTGTCTGCGTGGCCTCGCCGATCCGGAAACGGCCAGCCGTTTTCTCCAGCCGTCGCTCGATCACCTGCACGATCCGATGAAGCTGGCGGGAATGGGCGCGGCCGTCTCCAGGCTCGAGCAGGCCATCGCACGGCGTGAGCGCATCGCCATTCACGGCGACTACGACGTGGACGGCATCACCTCCACCGTGATCCTCCGCCGCGCGCTGGAGATGCTCGGCGGGGACGTCGTCCATTTCATTCCGGAGCGGCTGCGGGATGGCTACGGCTTGCAGCCGGCGGCCATCGAGCGCCTCCACGCCGAGGGCGTTTCGCTGATCGTCTCCGTGGACTGCGGCATCCGCGGCGTCGAGGCAGCCAACCGGGCGCGCGATCTCGGCGTCGACCTGATCATCACCGACCATCACGAGCCCGATGGCGAGCTTCCCTCGGCGCTGGCGGTCGTGAACCCCAAGCGTCACGACTGCTCGTATCCCGACAAGTCCCTGGCGGGCGTCGGTGTCGCGTTGAAGGTGGTGCAGGCGCTCTGCGCAAGGGCCGACAAGAGCAGGTGGCTGCCGGCGTTCGTGAAGATCGCCGCCATCGGCACCCTCGCCGACGTGGTGCCGCTCGTCGGCGAGAACCGCGTCATCGCGCGCCTCGGGCTCGAATCGCTCAGCCGGGGCCGCCACACCGTCGGCCTGCGCGCGCTGCTCGACTGCAGCGGCCTTTCCGGCAAGACGATCGACAGCTACCAGGTCGCGTTCATGCTCGCACCGCGCGTGAACGCGGCGGGCCGGATGAGCACACCCGATATCGCCACGCGCCTGCTGCTCGCCACCGACGAGGCCCTGGAAGGGGAGGCGCGCGCACTCGCGCAGCAGTTGAACGACGAGAACCTGCGGCGCCAGGAAGAGGAAGCCGGCCTGGTCGCGGACGCGAAGCGCGCCATCGAAACCGATCCCGCAGTCGGCGCGCATAACGTGCTCGTGGTCGGCGGGGACGGCTGGCATCGCGGCGTCATCGGCATTGCCGCCTCCAAGCTCGTGGACACCTACCACAAGCCCGCGATCGTGCTGTCCATCGACGGCGACGTCGCGCACGGTTCCTGCCGCAGCATCCCCGACTTCGACATGCTCGGCGCGCTGGAGCGATGCGCCGAGCTGTTCATCAAGTTCGGCGGACACAAGCAGGCGGCCGGCCTGACGATGGAAGCGGCGCGAGTGCCGGAGTTCAGGCAGCGCATCAATGCCTGGGCAGACGATGTGCTCGACCCGGACCAACTGCGCCCGCGGTTGCGCATCGACGCACCGCTCACGCTGAAGGGCATCACCCACGATCTCGTCCGCGGACTCGACGCGCTGGGCCCGTTCGGCATGGGGAACCCGCGTCCCGTGTTCCATGCGAGCCCGGTCGAGATCGTAGACGGGCCACGCGCCATCAAGGAGCGTCATCTCAAAATGACCTTCAGCCAGGACGGGCGCCGTTTCAGGGGCATGGCCTGGCGCGCCGCCGACCGCGCCGAGTTCCTCGAAAAGCACCGCGCCGGCGTCAACCTGGCGTTTTCGCTCGATCGCAACGAATATCAGGGCGAGACGTACCTGGAGCTCAACGTCTGCGATATCCGATCGCTCAACGACCTACAATAGTCAGTGATACACCGGACCTCGCAGTCGGCAGCAGCAGAAAGCTGTCGGTGTGGACGACCGAGTGCTTGTGAATAGATTGTGACTTCCGGCTTCAGCCGGAGGAATTTCCCGCGGAGATCTTCCGCCTGAAGGCGGAAGCCACCCGTTCAGCGGACGATTCATTCACACGCTCTGAAGGCGGAAGCTACCGGCAGATTGTCAGCACCAGGCGATCCGTGGACAAACCATGCGATGGCAGAAGATCGCGCGACTGGCGATAGCCGCAATCGTGATCGTGTTCGTCGCGGTCGTGTTCGTGGCGCTGCGTCGTCCGGGGCCCGCCAAGGTCCCTGACCCGACGCCGCCGCGCCGGAGCGCAGAAACCGTCTCGGAAGCGGGGGCATTCGAATCGAAGCACTTCACCTCGGACGGCAAATTGTCGTTCTTCATCCGCGGTGAGGCGATGGACACGTTCCCCGATGGCCGCAAGATCGGGCGGAACGCGACGCTGACGTTGCCCGACCGCGATGGCCGCACGTGCGACATCTTCGCGCCGGCGATGGAGGTGATCGCGCCGGAGGAAGGGCAGGCCAGGGTCAGCGTCGGCAAGATGTCGGGCGGCGTCAAGCTGAACTGCAGCGACGGGCTGGTGATGACCAGCAACGAAGCAACCTACGACGAGAAGACCGAAGTCGTCAGCGTGCCCGGTGACGTCCAGTTCTCGCGCGGCCGTCTGACCGGTTGGGGGAAGGGCGCCACCTACGATCAGAAGCGCGACGTGGTCTGGCTGCTGGCCGACGCGCGGATCAAAGTGACGCCGGACGAAACGGGCGCGGGCGCGGCCGAGGCCACGAGCGGATCGGCGGGCCTTGCGCGCAACGAGCACTACGTCAGGCTGACCGCGCCGGCGCATCTCGTCAGCGAGGGCCGGACCATCGATGCCGACGACATCACCATCCAGCTCACGGACGACGATCGGCTGATGGAGACGATGACGCTGCGTGGAAACAGCCGCATCACCGGCGCGCCGGGCTCCGCCGCCACGGAAGGCATGTCGGCGAACGACATCGATCTGACATTCGCGCCGGACGGACGCACGCTGCAGGAAGCGCGGCTGATGGAGAACGCCTCGGTGGAACTGCCGGGCGGCGGGGCGGGCACGCGGAGGATCACGGGCCGCTCCATCGATATGACATTCGGGCCCGACGGGACGGCCGTGACGCGGCTCGCCGCCAACCAGAACGTGGAGGTCGTGCTCCCCGCAGCCGCCGGCACTCCCGAGCGGCGCATCACGTCGGCGACCCTCAACGCCAACGGCACCACGGCCATTGAAACGGCGACGTTCGAAGGCGGCGTGACGTTCCGCGAGATTCGACCGGCGCAGCGTGGCGCGCCGGCTGCCGAACGCACCAGCCGGTCGCGGACGCTGATCGTGCAGACCGAGCCGGGACTCGGCAACATCAAGCAGGCGGATTTCCGCGGCAACGTCGACATCCAGGACGGCGCCACATCGGCGGAAGGTCAGCGGGCGATCTATCGCGTCGCCGAGGACAACTTCGATCTCGCGCCGTCGAACGACCCGGGACCGCCGCCCTCGGTCAACGACGGCCGCGTGCTGGTGCGCGCCCGCACGATCACGTTCGGGATCACGTCGAAGATGCTGCGTGCGGAGACGGACGTGCGCAGTTCGATCGAACCGTCAAAACCGTCGGCAGACAAACCGGAAGCTGCCGGCAAGTCCACGGCGGCGACCGGCAAGCCGGCCCCGGCCGCAGCCGGCGGCAGCAAGGCCGCGAGGCAGGAAGGTGGCAAGCTGCCGTCGATGCTGAAGCAGGACGAGCCGGTCAACGTCACGTCGAACCGCCTCGAGTACGACGGCGCGGCGGGCAAGGCCACCTACACCGGCAATGCGAAGCTGTTTCAGGGCAACACGTTCGTCTCGGGCGACACCATCGTCGTCGACGACAAGACGGCGAACCTGAACGCGCGCGGGAACGTGCGATCAGTGATGTTCTTCGAGGAAGAGGATTCGGCGACGAAGAAGAAGCGCCTCGTGCAGACCACGGCGACCGGCGACACGCTGGTCTACGAGGAGGCGAAACGACTGGCCACCTACACGACGGGTCCGTCGGCCAAAGCGCACGTCGTTGGCACGCAGGGAGACGTGACCGCGGATACGATCCAGCTGTTCCTGAAGGAAGGGGCCAACGAGCTCCAGCGCGCCGAGGCCGATGGACAGGTCGTGGTGAAGGAAGGCTTTCGCACCGCGACCGGGACGCATCTCACCTACACACCGGAGAACGAAACTTACGTGATGCACGGCACGCCAGTGGTGATCGAGGAGCGCGCCTCCGCGACCGACTGCAAGATCACCGAGGGATCGGTGCTGAACTTCCGCCGCACCAACGTCGACGTCAGGATCAACGGCAACGGCGTGTCTCCCGTCAACGTCAAGCAGTGCCCCCCGAAACAACCCTGACCGAATGCCGACCCTTCGCACCGAGGAGCTGACCAAGGCGTACGGCGGCCGCACGGTGGTGCGCGGCGTGAGCCTCGACATCGCATCCGGTGAGGTCGTCGGCCTGCTCGGGCCGAACGGCGCCGGCAAGACCACCACGTTCTCGATGGTCGTCGGTCTCGCCTCGCCCGACTCGGGCCGCGTCCTGCTCGAGGATACGGACGTCACCGACGATCCGATGTACGTACGCGCGCGGCGCGGCATCGGCTATCTGCCGCAGGAGCCCTCGATCTTCCGCGGCTTGAACGTCGAGAACAACATCCGCGCCGTGCTCGAAG
>JBOGIX010000085.1:0-6257 GCA_050744685.1 Vicinamibacterales bacterium
ACTGGCAACCCGGGAAACCGGACACTGGCAACCCGGGAAACCGGACACTGGCAACCCGGGAAACCGGACACTGGCAACCCCGGGAAACCTGGAAACTGGAAACCGGCAACTGGCAACTGGTTCTGCCCCGACTATGGCGCCATCGGCGGAGGGACGCCGTTGCGCGCGCTCCGACGAGCCTGCCAGCGTGATGCCGTGTTCGTCAGCACGGCGCCGAACCCGCTCGACCACGCGATCAGCTCGACGACAAACCCAAGCATCAATAGAGGAATGGCCAGCGATGCGCCCGGCCAGCCGGCAAACGCGATGAGCCTCGCCACCAGGACCGGCAGCAGCACGATGGTCACGCCGAGCGCGAGGTCGACGATCGGCGGTGTGCTGCCGAGGCCGATCCGCCGCCGCGCCCATTGGCCGACGGCGAAGACCGTCCCGCTGAAGCCGGCGAGCGCCATCAGCACCAGCACGAGCACGGCAAACGGAATCAGCAGGAGCAGCGGGATGCCGATGATCGAGATGGCGAGCACCACCGCCGTGAGCACCAGCGCGGGGACGATGAGAATCTGCGCGGCGATGCCGACGAGCGTGGCCTGGACCGGGCGATCGCTGACGCGGTGCGCGGAGGCTTCGACGGTCTGCCGCGCCACGACCAGCGCGATCGACGTCAGGAGCACCAGCAGCATGAAGCGGAAAGCCGTGCCCACCAGCCGCGGCAGCGCGCCGAAGCCATCGAACGGATAGACCCCGCGCCAGTCCACGAGCGGCTCGAAGTTGAGGCGTACGTTGGGCTCGGCGATGGACACCTCGGTGACGCCGCCGCGAATCTGCGCCCCCTCGGACCGGCGGACGCGCCCGCCCACGCTGACGACATCGTGGTTGACGATCGCCTCCGGTCCGAGATCGACGGATCCCATCACCGAGACCACCTGTCCCCGGACTTCGCCGTCGACGCGCACCGATCCCAGCACGGCGACCACGTCTCCTTCGATCCGTTCGTCGGCGCGGACGGTGACATCGCCGAGGATGCGCACGCGATCGCCGGACGATCGCCGTTGCCGCGATGAATCCTGCGTCGGCTCCGGCGCAGGCGGCGGTTCGGCCGGCCGCCGCGGCGTGTCGGTTCTCGGCGCCTCGACCGGTTCACCCGGCTCGATCAGCGCGCGGCGGGCGTCGGCGCCGAGATACGAGAGCTGCAGGATGGGATCGGCATCGGCGCCGATCCGCTCGCGCAGTTCCTGCCCGGTGACCGGTGCGCCGTTGACGAGAATCGCGCCGCCGGCGACTTCGATGAGCCGCACGTCGCGTAACGGCGCCTTGGGCCGGAGCGCGATGCCGTCGGTGAGCGGCACCAGGTCGAAGCGCTGCTCGAGGCGCGTCCGCAGCGCACGCTGCTCCGCGGTTGGTGCCTGCGCTGCGGCCACGTTCGCCGCCGCGACGAAGACGATCAATGCTGCGATGAGCCGTTTCATTTGAGGGACTCCCGATCCGAACCCAGCAAACGCTGCAGCGCGATGAGCGCCGCCATCGCGATCGCCTGCATGGCCACCATCGCGATGGTGACGCTGGGGCTCGACACGAATGCAGCCAGCGCGCGGCCAATGCCCGCCACCACCGCCCAGATGTCCACGCCGGTCTCCATGCTCGTGGCCAGCTGCACGGTGGCGCGGACGAGCAGGTTGATGACCCCCACGAGCATCCAGGATCCGGCCCCGAGCAACCACGGCCCGCCCACATACACGAGCGTCGCCGCGGCGGCCACCCCCACGCACGCAACCGCACGGCGAGTGCGCCGCGACCAGATCGCGTCTGCCGCGCCCGACTGCGCAATCGCGGTCAGCGTCCGCGCGGTGAAGTCGCCGCTCACGGCCGGCTCGGCGCTGGTCGCCGCGAAGACGGCCAGGCACGCCTCGTCCGCCTCATCCTCCAGGCCGGCGTTGTCGGCGGCGCGCCACCGTTCGTATTCGCGGGTCAGCTCGTCGTCCATCGTCTTCTCGAGGCGTCGCAGGCTTCATCAAGGCTTACGCAGGGCGCCGGCCCCGCGTTGCAGCTGAGTCCCCGGCCGCCAGCCCGCGTCGGTGAGCCGGCGCAGCAGCTCCTTGCGGGCCCGATGCACGTGCGATCGGGCCGTGACCGCTGGAACGCCGAGCACCTTGCCGATTTCCTGGAAGGACAGCCCCTCTTCGTATCGGAGCGTGATGGCCGCCCGGAACTCCGGGCGGAGGGGCGCGAGGGCGGCGTCGAGCGCGCCGCGAAGCGCATCCCGCTCGACGGGATCGGGCGCAGCCGGTGCGGCCGGATCGTGCGGTCCGCCGGATGACGCGGGCTCGAGCGGGACGACGTTCGGGCGCGCGCGGCGCAGCGCATCGATCGCCGTGTGGTGCGCGATGCGGAACAGCCAGCTCGAAAGCCGACGCGAGGTGTCGAACGTCGCCAGGTTCCGGAACGCCTTGACGAAGCTCTCCTGCGCGAGATCCTCCGCCAGCGCCGGATCGCCCGTGACGCGCGCGATGAGCCGGATCACCGGCCGCTGGTAGCGGCGGACGATGTGCTCGACGGCCGCCTGCGAGCCGGCCAGCGCCTGCGCGACCAGCCGGGCTTCGGCAACCGTCTCGAGATCAATCGCGATGGCGCGGTCCTCTCATTGGCTTACGCAGATGGTCGCCGCGGCGTTGCAGCCGGGGCATTCGGTAGGGAACTGCTCCGCAGGGCGCACCTGACTGCGGCAAACAGACCGCCCGCGTGGCGAGCTGCGCCGCAAGATGCACATCATTGCGGCAGGCAGCCCGCTCGCGCGGCAAGCGCCGCCGCAAGATGTCCATGACTGCAGCAAGCAGGCCGCTCGCGAGGCAAGCGCCGCCGCAAGATGTCCATGACTGCAGCAAACAGGCCGCTCGCGAGAACAAAGAATGCCTCGACTACGATATCTCCGGCGCCCGCAGTTGAATGCCTGGGCTCCAGAGGGAGTATGCGTTGCGCGTCCTGAAGCTGATCCTCCTCGCCGCCGCCTTGTCGATGACCGCCGGTGCGCAGAGCGTTCCCTACGATCTCGTCGTCTATGGCGCGACGTCGGCCGGCGTCATCGCCGCCGTGCAGGCGAAAAAGCTCGGCAAAACCGTCGTCGTCGTCGGGCCCGATCGCCATCTCGGCGGGTTGTCGAGCGGCGGCCTCGGCTTCACCGACACGGGCAACAAGGCGGTGATCGGAGGACTCGCGCGGGACTTCTATCACCGGATCTGGAAACACTATCAGGAGCCGGACGCGTGGAAATGGCAGAAACCGGCCGAGTATGGCAACAAGGGGCAGGGCACGCCGGCGATCGACGGCGAGAACCGGACGATGTGGATCTTCGAGCCGCATGCAGCCGAGCGCGTGTTCGAGGATCTCGTTCGCGAGGACAAGATTCCGGTTCAGCGCGACGAATGGCTCGATCGCGCGGCCGGCGTCGAGAGAACGGGCGGGCGCATCACGTCCATCACGATGCTCAGCGGCCGGACGTACTCGGGGCGGATGTTCATCGACGCGACATACGAAGGCGATCTGATGGCCGCTGCGGGCGTGAGCTATCACGTCGGGCGCGAGTCGAAAGACACATACGGCGAGGAGTGGAACGGCGTGCAGACCGGTGTGCTGCACCACCGTCATCACTTCGGCGTGTTGGACAAGCCGATCAGCCCCTATGTCGTGCCGGGCGATCCATCGAGTGGCGTGCTGCCGCGGATCAGCACCGAGCCGCCGGGCGCCTACGGCTCCGCCGATCGGCGCGTGCAGGCCTATTGCTATCGATACTGCGTGACGGATCATCCGGACAACCGGATCCCGTTCCCCAGGCCCGAGGGCTACGACTTCATGCAGTACGAGCTGCTGCTGCGCATCTACGACGCTGGCTGGCGCGAGACGTTCCAGAAGTTCGACCCGGTGCCCAATCGCAAGACCGACAGCAACAACCACGGCCCCTTCAGCACCGACAACATCGGGCTCAGCTACGACTACCCGGAGGCGTCGTACGAGCGCCGGCGCGAGATCCTGAAGGAGCACGAGACGTATCAGAAAGGGTGGTTGTACTTCATCGCCAACGATCCGCGGGTGCCGAAGGACGTCCAGGCGGAGATGCGCAAGTGGGGGCTGCCGAAGGATGAGTTCACCGACAACGGCGGCTGGCCGCACCAGATCTACGTGCGCGAAGCGCGGCGGATGATCGGCGCGTACGTGATGACCGAGCACGAGCTGATGAAACGGCGGCCGACGCCGGACTCGGTGGGCATGGGCTCGTACACCATCGATTCACACAACGTGCAGCGCTACATCACGCCGGACGGCGCCGTGCAGAACGAGGGGGACATCGGGGTGCCCCTCGGGGGGCCGTACGAGATCGCGTACGGGGCGATCGTGCCGAAGAAGGGACAGGCCGACAACCTGCTGGTGCCCGTGTGCGTGTCCAGCTCGCACATCGCGTTCGGCTCGATTCGCATGGAGCCGGTGTTCATGGTGCTCGGCCAGTCGGCAGCCACGGCAGCCGCCATGGCGATTGACGCGAACGTCGCCGTGCAGGACGTGCCCTACGACCGGCTGCGCGAGCGGCTGCTGAACGACGGTCAGGTGCTGCACTACCACGCGTCTCAGTAGCGCCGTTTCAGCTGCCGCACGAGGTCGAACTTCGCGGTGTCCGCGACGGCCATGACGGCCATCACGCCGGCCTGCACGGGATCGCTCACCACGAGATCGGCGGCATCTGGCACGCTGCCGGCCATGTTCAGCGAAATCACCCGCAGCCCGGCGCTCCGCACCTCTTCCACGGCGCGCGTGATCTCGCCGCCCATGATCGCCCCCGCCAGCACGAGCAGCTTGACCCGGGGAAGGCGGGCGGTGGCGCGAACGGCCGCGGCCAGCTCGTGCTCACCCACGAGCGGGATCGTGTCGATCGAGATCCGTTCGCCACGGATGTTGTGGCGATCCGCTTCCGCGATCGCCCCCATCGCCACCATGCCCACCTGTGCCCCGCCGCCCATCACGATGATGCGCTTGCCGTAGATCTTGCCGAAGGTCGGCGTCTCCTCGGCGGCGGTCACGCCGGGGACGGCCCGCAGGTCGGTGAGGACCGCGGCGGCGCTCTCGTCGCTCAGCGTGAACTCGAAGTAGATCTCGGTGTGCGGGTCGCCGTGATGGATGTCGACATACTTGATGTCGGCGCCGTGGTCGGCGAGGGTCTTGGAGAGGCCGTAAAGCATGCCCGGCCGATCCACCACGGTGGTGAGTACTGCGAAAGGGGTCATGGAGAGCTGAATTTAGCATGGCGCAGCCCGCCGACCCCCTCGCAACCGGTCAAATGACGCGGTCGCTACTGCTGCTTGCGCGATACCTCCGACATCCAGGTCTCGATGAGCGGCAGCGACGGACCGCCGCGCGCACGGTACGCCTCGGCCAGGCGCGTCATTCTCGCGCGGTCCTGGTCCGCGTCCTGAATCGGCTGCCCCTGCTGAAAGGCGTTGTAGAGGACGACCAGACCCGCGGCGAGCACCGGCTCGTCTTCCGACTTTCTCTCCACGAGATCGTCGAGCGTCAGTAATCCATCCGCGTGTTCCCCCGCGAGCAGCGCGGCCAGCACGAACCGCCGCTTCAACCCATCGTCCGATGGCCAGCGGGCGCGCGCGGCGTCGAGGGCCTGGAGCGCGAGGTCGCCTCGCTCCTGGCGCAGGAGCGCATCGGCCAGGAGCAGGTGCAGCGGCAGCGCGTCCCCTTCCTTGATGAGCGCGGTGCGCCACGCACCCGCCGCCTCCTTGTCGTTTCCGCCCGCCGCGTAGCAGACACCCAGGTACACCATGGCCGGATAGAAATCCGACGACGCGCGCATGGCGCCGCGGAACGCATTGGCGGCGTGCTCGAGACGGTTCTGGGCGAGCAGCGAGAGCCCGCGCAGGAACGCGGCCACGGGATACTGCGCCGCGAGCGCGTCCGACACCGGGACCTGCTCGACGCCGGACGATCGCGCACGTGCCACCAGGTCGCGAATCATCGGCGAGGCCGCGTCCGGCCGCGCGGCGACGCGAACGAGGAACGCGTCGAGCACCTGAGGCGCGAGCGCATGCTCGATCGTGAAACGGGGCACGGTGACGATCGCATGTGCAGCGGCGGGCGGCGAGGTCGCGCGATGCCCGATGTCGGTGGCCGCCGCCGCGGCTGCGAGCGACGCCGCCGGCGCTTCGGTGACCGTGAAGGTCCGCCGCAGCTCGCCGATCGGTCCCGCGGTCCCCTTGACCCGTGCC
>JBOGIX010000086.1:0-8507 GCA_050744685.1 Vicinamibacterales bacterium
GCCTGGGGCTGCCAAGGGGCCATCTTGCGGCATTCCTTCTCCCTCTCGCGGGTAACCTCGGGTGGCCAGGGGGCCATCTTGCGGCATACCCTCTCGCGGACGGCCTCGGGGTTGTTGCCGTGGCGCGCCCGACTACTCTACATCGCGAGGCGTGTAAACGATGGCACAATAACCGGATAGCGGGCGAGCGGCGCGCGCGGAGAGGAGTCTGATGGAGTCGTACGGGCCTGCCATCCTGCGGGCCATGGTGGGCGCGATGTTCGTGGCGCACGGCGCGCAGAAACTGTTTGGCCTGTTCGGCGGCACAGGGCTGGCGGGAACGGCGGCGGGGTTCGAGTCGATCGGACTCGCTCCCGGGTTTCCGCTCGCCGTCGCGGTCGGCGTGTCCGAGTTCGGCTGCGGCCTCCTGCTCATCGCCGGCTTGTGGACACGCTTCGCCGTCGTCCCGCTCATGCTCGTCATGCTCGGCGCGATGTGGAACGTGCACCTGGCGAACGGGTTCTTCATCAACTGGGCGCTCACCCCCGGCGTCGGTCACGGCGTCGAGTACAACCTGCTGATCCTCGCGGCGCTCGTCTGCCTGATGCTGACCGGGCCGGGGGCGCTCTCCGTCGATCACAGCCGGCTGCGCTCGGCAGAGTCCTACGCCATGGGGCGCGCGCGGCTGCGGGGGAAGTATTGACTTTGACGATCATGCCAACTCCCGACTTCCAACTCCCAACTCCCAAGGCGCTCAGCTCGAAGGAGCTGGGTGGACGTTGCCTGTTGACAGCTGATCGCACGACTTTCACCCCGCTCTCTCGAGCGCTGCGCTTTGGGAGTTGGGAGTTGGAAGTTGGCCGTTGACGAAGATGCGTTCCTGTCGATGCCCCGCGATCTGACCAACCTGGCTGTCCTGATCACTGGCGGGAAAAGAATCGGCGCGGCCATCGCCGTCGCGCTCGCGGGCCGCGGCGTGGATGTCGCGCTCTGCTACAACCGGTCGAAATCGGAATCGGAGGCAGCGGCCGACCAGGTGCGCGCGGCCGGACGGCGCGCGTTCGTCTATCAGGCGGACCTCTCGCAAGGTCCCCACGCGACGGACCTCGTCGCGCGCGCGGCCGCCGATCTGGGCCGGCTCGACGTCCTTCTGAACATGGCGTCGGTGTATGCGTCGGTGCCCATCGACGATACGCACGAGCGCATCTGGGACGGCGTGATCGACGTCGATTTGAAGGCGGCGTTTCTCTGCGCGCACGCCGCCATCCCGCTGATGCGCCAGACGGGCGGGGGCCGCATCATCAACTTCACGGATTGGGTAGCGGCGAGCGGTCGGCCGCGCTACCGCGGATACGTGCCGTACTTCGTCGCCAAGTGCGGCGTCATTGGATTGACCGAAGCGCTGGCGCTCGAGCTCGCGGGCGATCAGATTCTCGTGAATGCCATCGCGCCGGGTCCGGTGCTCGCGCCGCCGGGGACCACCGACGAGGAATACAAGGCCGTCGAGGCAGCCACTCCGCTCGGACGCTGGGGCGGCGAGGGAGAGATTCTGAAGGCGGTGCTGTTCCTGATCGAATCGAGTTTCGTCACCGGGGAGACGATACGCGTCGACGGGGGAAGGCATCTCAAATAGCTTCCAGCTTCCAGCGTCCAGCGTCCAGCTTCCGGCACCCTCGGCACGGGTAGAATGACTCTGTGGCACGAGCCTACCGCGCGGGGGACTCGGTCGAGGATTTCTGCCGCGCGTGCAAGACGGATCGCATGCACACGGTCATCGCTGCCGATGCCGGCGGGCAGCCGATCCGCGTTGTCTGCGGCTACTGCGACAGCGAGCACAATTTTCGCGGCGGGCCGCGCATCGGTGCCGAGCCTGCGCCGAGGCGACCGGCCGGATCCGGCGGCGAGGCGCGATCCGTTCGCACCGATCGTGCCCCCCTCGCTGTCGTCAGCGAGCGCGAAAGGAGCGCACCCCGCGTGAGCGTTCACTCTTCAGACGGCGATGTCGACCTCGAGATGCTGCTCCGGCGGGTGATTCGTGAGGAAACCGGCATCACGCCGGTCGCTCCCGCGGAGAAGTGGCGCGAAGGAACGCTCGTGCTGCGCCCCGCCAATCCGCAGCTGCAGGAGAAGAGCTGGCCCATCGAGACCTTCTTCCACAAGATCGTGATGCTCCGCAATCGGCTGCGCACGCTCGAACAGCACGTCAACGCGGCCGATCTGCCCGAGGACGTGAAGATCAAGCTGCAGGGCTACATCAGCGGCTGCTACGGCTCGCTCACCAGCTTCAACGTGCTGTTCGCCGACGAGGAGGATCAGTTCAGGGGAGCGGGAGGGGAATAGGGCTCGGGCCGCTCGGGCTCGCGGCTCGGCAGGCTGGGAACTGGGACCTAACTAAAACCAAAATCTGGAAACTGGAAACTGGAATCTGGAAACTGGAATTCACGCCTCGTCGGCTAGCATCATCACGCGGCTCAACGTAAGCGCGGCTTTCTGCAGCGGCAGATTGCTCACGTAGAAGTGCCGCGCGCCCGCCTCACGCAACGAGCGAATGGTGCGCGCGCAGACCTGCTCGGGCGTGGCTCCCTCGCCGAACTCACGCGTCAGCTCCTCGGCGGGTACGGGAATGAAGCTCTTGAGCGCGGCCAGCGTGCGCGGATTCGCCGAGCGGTAATAGAAGACGCCGAACATGCCGGGCAGCGTCAGGTCGCGGCGGGCCGTTTCTTCGACGAACGCCTCGACCCGATCGCGGCTGTGGTGCGAGACGATCTGCGTCAGGTAGAACTCCGCGGTGACGCGCTCGTCGAGCAGATGGCCGACCTGCGCGTCGACTGGAGCATGAGGATTTGCCCAGCCGCCGAGGGCCAGCCCGGGCTGATGCTTGCGCAGCTCTTCCCGCAGCTCCCACGCGTGCGCCACGCACCGCGGCGGCCCCAGGCTCTTGTCCCCACCGAGGATGACCAGCGCCTCGAATCCCTGCTGCACCGCGCGATCCGCGTACGCGACGCAGTACGACATCGGGTGCTTGCAGGTGAGAAAGGGGACGACTGCCGCCCGCGGCACGTCGCTGCCCATGTTGCTCACCAGGTGGCGCAGGTTGTCCTCTTCTTTCATGCCGACGGCGCTGTCGGTCAGGAACACCGGCGTCCCGCTTCGCGTCAGGCTGCGCACCGCATGGTAGGTGTCGATCCAGGCGTCCATGCTGGCAGACGTCTCCAGCTCGGTACGCGGCGGTCGCAGCTCCGCGGCCACAACCGAAGGTTCATGCCGTAGACGGTCAAGGATCGATGCCATGTGGTCGGGACCCGGAGAACACGCAGGCGCACATCCACCCGCGTCAGCGCTGGCGCGGCCTGCCGCAAGTTGGCCCCCTGCCGCCAACAGCAGGCCGCACCGCGGGGCCTGCCGCAAGTTGGCCCCCTGGCGCCAACAGGCCGCGCCGCGAGGCAGGACAAACCCCCAGTATACTGAAAGGTCATGTCTCTCAGGGAGTGCTGGTGTCTTTGACTCTGACGTTTTTGGGCGCGGCGCGGACGGTCACCGGCTCGAAGTACCTGCTCGAAGCCGGGACCTCCCGCATCCTCGTCGATGCCGGGCTGTTCCAGGGATTGAAGGAGCTCCGTGAACGCAACTGGCACGATCTGCCGGTGGCGGCCGACTCGATCGATGCCATCGTGCTCACGCACGCGCACCTCGATCACTGCGGCTACCTGCCGCGTCTCGTGATGCAGGGCTTCCGCGGCCGCGTCTTCTGCACGGCCGGCACCCGCGATCTCTGCCGCATCGTTCTGCCCGATTCCGGCCGGATCCAGGAAGAGGACGCCGCCAACGCGAATCGTCACGGGTTTTCGAAGCATATGCCGGCGCTGCCGCTCTACGGCGAAGCCGACGCGTTTCGCGCCGTGTCGCTGCTCCAGCCGGTCGGCTACGAGCGCCCGATGCCGGTGGCGGCGGGCATCGAAGTGGACTTCCTCAGCGCCGGCCATCTGCTCGGATCGGCATACGCCCGCGTGCGCACGGGCGGCCAGACGATCCTGTTCGGGGGCGATCTCGGCCGCTACGCTCGTCCCGTCCTGCCCGATCCGGTTGCCGTGCAGGAGGCCGACTACCTGCTCGTCGAGTCGACATACGGTGATCGTCTCCATCCGGAAGACGACGATGGCGAGCACCTGGCCTCCGTGATCAAGGCGACCGTCGAGCGCGGCGGCAAGGTGATCATCCCGTCCTTTGCGATCGGGCGTGTCGAGGAGCTGCTGTACTGGATCGGCCGGCTGGAAGAAGAAAAGCGCATTCCCGTGCTGCCCGTGTTCCTTGATAGCCCGATGGCGCTCGAGGCCCTGGCGCGCTACACCGAGCGGCTCAACGAGCTCGATCCCGAGCTGCAGCCCGAACGGCGCGACGACAAGGCCCCGCTCGGCGCCGCCGCGCACGAGCCAGGCAATCGCCGGCGTGCGCAGGCGGCGGGCGAACGCCGCGTCTGTGCGTTCTGCACGCAGCGCTTCCGCACGATCCAGTCGTCCGCGGAATCCAAGAACCTCACGCAGTCCAGGATGCCGGCCATCGTCATCTCGTCGAGCGGGATGGCGACGGGCGGCCGCGTGCTGCACCACCTGAAAGCAGCGCTGCCCGATTCGCGGAACACGGTTCTGCTCGTCGGGTTCCAGGCGGAGGGCACGCGGGGCCGCAGCCTGCTCGACGGTGCGAGGACGATCAAGATACACGGGCAGGAAGTGCCCGTGGACGCGCAAGTCGATCGCATCGAGTCGATGTCGGCCCACGCCGACTCCGCGGAGATCCTCCGCTGGCTGGAAGGGTTCACGCGACCGCCGACCACCACGTTCCTGGTGCACGGCGAACCCGCGGCGATGGACGCGCTCTCGGCGTCGATCTCGACGAAGCTCGGCTGGAACACCCACATGCCCCGCCTCGGCGAAGCCGTTACACTGGGATCATGAAGTTTCCGCTACTGATTGGAGCAGGGATGGCAGTGGCATTTGCGTCAGGCAACGGCGGTGTCGAGCATCGCACCGTCAACACTCCCACGGCCGATCCGGCCATCCCGGCCCCGGTGGCCGAGGCTCAAGCGCCCCCTGATCGGAAATACCTTCTCGAACGCGTCGACGATGCGGCGGTGGCGCAGTTGTATGCGGACGGATTCAAGGACCTGCCGCTCGAGCAGAAGGTGTTGATCTGGCACCTCTATCAGGCCGCGCTTGCCGGCCGGGACGTCTATTATGACCAGCGATACGCCCACAATCTCGAGATGCGCGACATCCTCGAGACGATCGTCACGCATCCGGCGGGCGTCGATCCCGCGACGCTGGCGGAAATCCAGCGATATACGAAGCTGTTCTGGCTCAACACCGGACCATATAACAACCTCACCGCGCGCAAGTTCGTGCTGAAGTGCACACCGGAAGCGTTGGCCGCGGCCGCGGCGGCGGCGCAGAAGGCGGGCGGGCAGTTCGCGCTGAAGAGCGGCGAAACGCTGACGGCGACGCTCGATCGCCTGAAGCCGATGTTCTTCGACGCGGCGTTCGATCCGATCGTGACGAACAAGACGCCGGGCGAGGGCAAGGACATCCTCGCCTCGAGCGCCAACAATCTGTACGTCGGCGTGACGATGAGCGATCTCGAGGGATACACCGAGCGGTATCCGTTGAACTCGCGGCTGGTGAAGCGCGACGGCAAGCTGGTCGAGGAGGTCTACCGGCTCGGCGGCCGCTACGACAAGCAGATTCGCGCGATCATCCAGCACCTCGAAGCGGCCGTTCCGCATGCGACCGAGACCATGGCCGCCGCGCTGCGCGCGCTGATCAAGTGGTATCAGACCGGCGAGAACGCCGACCGCGTCGCCTACGACATCGCGTGGGTGCAGGACAAGAACTCGCCGGTCGACACGATCAACGGGTTCATCGAAGTCTACATGGACCCGCGCGGCCACAAGGGCTCGTGGGAAGCGCTCGTCTATTTCGTCAATCGCGACAAGACCGAAGACATCCGCAAGATCGCCGACAACGCGCAGTGGTTCGAGGACCGGATGCCCTGGGCGCCGGAATACCGCAAACAGGGCGTGCGCGGCATCACGGCAAACGCGATCGACGTCGTCGTCGAGACCGGCGACTCGGGGCCGATCACGCCGATCGGCATCAACCTGCCGAACGATCAGCAGATTCGCGAGAAACACGGCAGCAAGTCGGTGTCGCTGTCGAACGTGAACGAGTCGTACGACAAGTCCACGTCGGCGGCGTTCAGGCGCGAGTTCGCCTGGACCGAGCAGGAGGCGGCGCGCGCCGAGAAGTGGAACAGCGTGGCCGGCGAGCTGACGACGAACATGCACGAGGTGATCGGGCACGCGTCGGGCAGGATCTCGGAGAAGCTGAAGGGCAGCCCGCAGTCGGCGCTGAAGGAGCAGTACTCGGCGCTCGAGGAGGCCCGCGCGGATCTGGTTGCGCTGTACTTCATCCCGAACCCGAAGCTGGTGGAGCTCGGCGTCGTGGAGGCGAAGGATCACCAGGAGATCGTGCTGGCGGAGTACGAGGGGTACACCCGGAACGCCCTCGCCCAGCTGCGCCGGATCAGGGAAGGCACGCAGATCGAAGAAGACCACATGCGCAACCGCCAGATGATCGTGCGCTGGCTGATGGCCAACTCGAAGGCCATCGACATTCGCGCGCGGGATGGCAAGACTTATTACGTGATGGTCGACGCCAAGGCGTTCACCGAGGGCGTGGGCCGGTTGCTCGCCGAGGTGCAGCGGATCAAGGCCGAAGGGGACTACGAGGCGTCGAAAAAGCTGTTCGAGACCTATGGTGTGCACTTCGACGGCAAGCTTCGCGACGAGGTCGTGGCCCGCGTCGAGAAGCTGAACATGCCGTCGTACACCGGCTTCGTGCAGCCGCGGCTCGAGGCGGTCACCGGCGCCGATGGCAAGATCGCCGACGTCAGGATCAGTTATCCGCTCGACCTCACGACGCAGATGCTCGAATATTCCGGCAGGAGGAAGTAGGTCCGTCCCGGAAGCCCTGGAGAACTATCATGCGCGATCTGGTGATGCTCGGTGTGTTCGTCGCGGCCATGTCATCGCTCGCCGTCGCCCAGGAAGAGAAGACGCCGGCGAAACCGGCCGCGAAGGGGGACACGATCACTGTGAAAGGCTGCCTGGACGGCGGCGCCCTCGTCGCGACGGAATCGGACGCGCTCGACTCGACCGGCCTTCTCGCTGCGGGCCTCACCTTCCGGCTGACCGGAGACAAGGCGGTGCTGAAGGAGCTTCGCGAGAAGCACGATCACAAGGTGGTGAGCGTGAGGGGCGTGCTCAAGTCCGATCTGCCGCGCGAGGAAGGTCAGTCGCGCAGTGTCGGCCGGATGCGGATCACGATCGGCGGGGCGAAGCCCAACCCGAACTCACCCCACGCCGAGTCGAGGCGATCGCTGCCGGTGCTCGAAGCGAAATCCTTCGACGCCCCCGCCGACATTTCCTGCGGCCGCTGATCAGGGCAACGGCGCGTCGCGGGCGACGCCGCGTCGCCGGCAATCGCGCGTACAATCTCGCGGATGCCGACGGCGGCTTGTTACAGGTTTGGCCGGTTCGTAGTCGACGGCGGCACTTACCGGCTGACTCGGGACGGCACGTTCGTGCCGCTCTCTCCCAAGATCATCGACCTCCTGCTGTTCCTCGCCGCACGTCCGTCCGCGCTCGTCTCCAAGGACGATCTGTTCCGGGCGCTCTGGCCCGACGTCGCGGTCACCGACAACGCGCTCACGCAGGCCGTCTCCGAATTGCGCCAGGCGCTTGGCGACGACCCGGCCAAGCCGGCCTACGTCCAGACCGTCGCGCGCCGGGGTTATCGGTTCATCGCGGCAGTCGAGGTCGTCGCGCCGGGCGGGCCATCAGCGCCGCCGCCCCGGGACAAGCCGCCGCCGGCGCCGGTGGTGGCGGTGCTCGATTTCGAGAACGTGAGCGGCGACGCCGGGCTGGCCTGGCTGTCGTCGGGCATCGCCGAGACCGTCACGAACGACCTCCGGGTGGCCACGCCGCGCATCATCGATCGCGTCCGCGTGAGCGAGGCCGTGAAGCAGGGCGGGCGTGAGCTCGGCGCGCTGCGCCGCATCCTCGGCATGGATCGCGCCGTCGTCGGCAGCTTTCAGCGTGCCGGCGCCCGGCTGCGGATCACCGCGCGGATCGTGGATGCGGCCACCGGCGAGTGTCTCGCCGATGCCAAGGCCGATGGTCCGCTGGATCAGGTCTTCGATCTCCAGGACCGCATCGTCGGGCAGTTCACCGACGCGCTGGGCGCGGGCAGGCCCGGCCCCGCGGAGCGGCGGCACTACCGCGAATCGAGCAGCCTGGAGGCGTACCAGGCCTTCACCGAGGGGCGCGTGCGGCTCGAGTCGCTCGATGCCGCGCTCGTGGCGGGCGCCGTTGCCGACTTCGAGCGGGCGATCGCGCTCGATCCACGATACGCGGCGGCGCACGTCGGCCTCGGCAATGCGAGGTTCTGGCAGTACGAGATGTCGCGCGCGCGCAA
>JBOGIX010000087.1:0-2014 GCA_050744685.1 Vicinamibacterales bacterium
ATCCACGCCGGTCGATCGAGCGCGGTCAGCGACACGCGACTGATGTCCGGCGGCGCCGCGGCCATCAGCGCCGGCACCATCCAGACAGCGAGCAGCAGGCCGGCTGCGCCGCCCGCGGCTGCGAGCACGGCGATCTCGACGACCAGCTGCATCGCCAGTCGCCGCACCGAACCGCCGAGCGCGGCGCGGGTGGCCATTTCCCGTCTCCGTTGCACACTGCGGGCAACCAGCTGGCCCCCGACGTTCGCACAGGCGAGGGCAAGTACGAGGCCGGCAGTCACGCCCAGCATCCAGAGCGACCGTCGCAGGCGGGCGTCGACCGCGACGGTGCGAATCGCGGCAATGTCGACGTCGCGATCCGGGTCCGCACCGCCGAACGCTTCGTCGAGCCGTGCATCGAGACCTGAAAGGCTCGCCTGCGCCTGCGCAATGGTTACGCCCGGGGTCAGCCGCGCGAATACCTGGAAGACGCTGTAACCGTCTCTCGCGAGGACGGCCGGCGGCAGAAGCGCGGGCGTGAGCCTGTACGGCGCCCAGATCCTCGCGGGATGCCGCCATCGCGCGAAGTCGTCACTGACGACACCGACGATGGTCATCGATACTCCGGAGGACATGATGTTGCGGCCGAGGACGTCCGGATCCGTTCCGAGGTGGTGACGCCACAGCGCTTCGGAAATGACGCAGGGGACCGTATCGCCTGGTCGTTCGTCCTGCGCGCCGAGGACACGTCCCAGGGCCGCAGGCACGCCGAGCAGTTCGAAGAAGTTCCCCGAGACGATTTCCCCCTCGACGCGTTCGGCGCCGTGATCGAGCATGAGATCGAACGGTTTTCGGCTGCTCGCGGCAAGGACAGCGAAGACATCAGCCCGGGCGCGCCATTCCTCGAACCGCACTCCCGAAACCGCATCGCGCGCGCGCCCGAGCGACGGCATCGTCCTGAAGACACCTACGACGCGTTCGGCGTCCGCCACCGGCAACGGCTTGAGGAGGACGGCGTAGACGACCGAGAAGATGGCGGTAGACACTCCTGTCCCGAGCGCCAGCGTCAGAACGGCCGTGGCCGCAAAGCCCGGGTTGCGGCGAAGCATGCGAAGGGCGTAGCGGAAATCGGTCAGCAACAGGGTTCTCCGGATTCGACTGCCGAATGATAGCGTTGTCCGAGGCGCGAATTCGCACTCGCGCAGCGCAATTTGACACTATATCGACGCGCGGTATACTTACCGGCGACACAATGCCGGCCAAACCCGATTCCCCGCACGCCTCCGACGCCCTCCTCCCGCTGCCGACCGCCGTGTTCCACATCCTCGTGGCGCTTGCGGACAACGATCGGCACGGCTACGCGATCATGCAGGACGTCTCGGCCCGCACCGATGGCAAGGTCAGGCTGAGCGCCGGCACGCTATACACCGCCATCCGCCGCATGCTCGAGCAGGGCCTGATCGAGGAGCTGCGTGACAGCCCGGATCCAACCAGCGCCGACGAGCGCCGCCGTTACTACCGGCTCACGCGCTTCGTCCGCGACGTCGCCGCGGCCGAGGCGCGGCGCCTGACCGACCTCCTCAGCCAGGCCCGCACGACCGGACTCATCCCGCGAAAGCTGTAGGCATGCGCGCCGCCAGCGTGTACCGCGTGCTGCTCTGGTGCTATCCCGCCCAGTTCCGGCACGAGTACGGGCCCGAGATGGTGCGCACGTTTGCCGAGCAGCTCCGCGACGCACGTGCCGAGGCCGGATCGCTCGCAGCGGTCAGAGTATGGGCGGGCACTCTCGTGGACCTCCTCCCCACTGCTTTTCAGGAGCATCGACACGTGATTCGACAGGATCTCCGTCACGCCGTGCGTATTCTCGCAGCGAGCCCCGGCTTCACCGCCGTCGCCGTGTTCTCGCTGGCCCTGGGCATTGGCGCGAACACCGCCATCTTCAGCCTGCTGAACAGCGTGCTCATGAGCACGCTGCCCGTGCGCGACCCGCACGAGCTCGTGATGCTCACCGAACCCGCGTCAGCCGGCGTTGCCG
>JBOGIX010000088.1:0-4268 GCA_050744685.1 Vicinamibacterales bacterium
GTCATCGCGCTGATCGTCGAGGTCACGAACGACACGATGAAGACCTCCATCACGGCGTTGAGCCCCTGCTGCACCGGGCGATCGCTCCGCGCCGTGCCGTAGGCCACGGCCGCCGTCCCATAGCCCGCTTCGTTGGCGTAGATCCCGCGGGCGATGCCATAACGCATGGCGACGAGGAAGCCGAGCCCGCCCCCCGCGGCCGCCTGCATCGAGAATGCGCCGTCGATGATCATGCCGAACACGGCGGGAATCCTGCCGGCGTTGAAGAGAATGACGACCAACCCGCCGGCGAGGTACAGCCCCACCTTCAGCGGCGACAGCTTCTCCGCTGCGCGGCCGATGGACTTGATCCCGCCGATGATGACCAGCCACGTCAGCACGGCGATGACGAGGCCGGAGACGATGCGGGGAATGCCGACGGCGGAGTCGAGCACCAGCGCCATCGAGTTCGGTTGCGTGAACGGCGTCGTGGTCAGCGCGGCGATGGCGGCGACGAACGCGAACAGCGACGCGAGGGCCGGCGATCGCAGGCCGTCGCGCAGGTAGTACATGGGCCCGGACAGCACGGTGTTGCCACGCGGCTCGCGGAACGTGACGCCGAGCACCGCCTCCGAGAACTTGATCGAGGTCGCGACGAAGCCGTAGACCCAGATCCAGAACAGCGCGCCAGGGCCGCCCGACACGATCGCCGTGGCCACGCCCGCGATATTGCCCGTGCCGATCGATGCGGCGAGCGCCGTCATGAAGGCCTGGAACGGACTGAGCGCGCCCGGTCCGCCGCTTTCCTGCCGCACGAACGCCACGCGGCAGGCGTCACCGAAGCGGCGCAGCTGCACCACCCGCGTGCGCACCGTGAGGAACAGGCCGGCGCCGAGCAGGATCAGCACGACCCACGGCATGAAGAGCGCGTCGGCCGCGGATTGAATCAGACCGGCAATGGTGGGCATGCGGGGTCGCAGAAGACCAGTCAGACGCGCGGCGGCAGCCCGAGGAGCCGGTAGCCGTCGGCCCTGGCGAAGGCCGAGGCCGCAGCCTCGTGCCCTTCACGGGCGCGGGCCAGCAGATCGGCGAATTCCGCCGTGCCGCGCAGCTCGTCGAGCAGCGGCGACGACTCGAGCGCGCGCGGGCAATGGAAGCCCGAGTCGACGGAACGCTGCAGCAGCGAAAGCGCGAACGCGTGATCACCCACGACCGTTGCGCCCTGCGCCCAGTAGTAGAACCCCTCCGGATCGTCGAACGCGGGATAGTCCATGAGCTTGAGGATGTTGCGGCGGCCCTCGTCGACGTGGCCGGTCAGCAGCGCATCGAGGAGGTCGATGATCGCCTGGAACTGCGGATGGCTCCCCGCTTCAGCCTTCCCCGCGCGGACGAGGTCGATCGCTTCCGCGTGCTGGCCGAGAGCGAGGTGACTCATCACCGATACGAACGGGACCTGATCCGCGTCGGCGTGAATCGCGCGATCGTACTGCCCGAGCATGTAGAACGCGTGGGCGGCGCTCGTCGCGATCCCGGGGTCAAGCCGCGTGGCCCGGCGGTAGGCCGCGACCGAGGCCTCGAGCAGTCCCACGTAGCGGCAGGCATGTACCAGCCCGGCAAACAGGTCGGGGTCGTTGGTGCGCGTGCGCAGGCGCTCGAGCAGCCGCAACATGGCGTCGAGCGCGTGTCCGCTTTCGACCTCCATGTAGGTATAGAGGTTATGTATCAGCGGCAGATCGGGGTTCTCGCGGAAGGCGCGCTGGAAGGCGACGTGCGCCTGTGACATGTGGCCGGTCGCATCCGCCGTGCGCCCGTACTTGCCCATGTTCCGCAGGATGCGACCGAGACGCGCCCAGGCCGGCGCGTACGACGGGTCGGACTGCACCGCCCGCTTGTAGAGGTCGCAGGCCATCGCCCAGTGCGCGACGTTGGTGCTCAGGCGGTTGGCGCGCAGGAACAGCTCGTACGCGTCGTTGTTCGCGGGCACGTCCTGCTTGAGCACCTGCTGTTCGCGGGCCGTCATCGGCAGCGCCAGCGCGTCGACGACGGCCGAACAGATGGAATCCTGGATGCTGAACAGATCGTCGAGCGGCACCTGGGCGCTGTGCGACCAGCGCAGGGTGCCCGACGGAACGTCGATGAGCTGCACCGCCACCCGGACGGCCTGGCCCGTGTGCAGCAGTGTTCCGATGATGGCAGCATCGACGGCCAGCTCCGACGCGAGCGCCCGCAGGTCCGGCGCGCCGTCGCCGAATCGCGCCGCCGCCAGCGTCGACCGCATGGTCAACGAGTCGAGCACGGAGAGCGACACGGTGATCGCATCTGGAAGGCTGTAGGCGAGGAAGTCGACCTCCGGGGCGGGACGCAGCACACGAAACGGCAGCACCACGAGACGACGGGCCATGCGGGCCTGGGCCGTGTCGGTCGCTTCCGTGCGCGAGAGGGAAGCGCGCAGGTCTGTTGCCATTTCATCCGCGCTCTGGTATCTGTCCGACGGCACCTTCGCCACGGCGCGCTGGATGATCCGGTCCACGTCGAGCACGGCCGGCGATCCCATGAGCGCCGGCGGCTGGTCGTGGACAACGGCGTGCAGGATGTCGATGGCCGACGTGCCGCCGAACGCGGCGCGGCCGGTCAACATCTCGTAGAGGACCAGGCCGGCGGCGAAGATGTCGGTCCGGGCGTCGATGTCGTCGCCGCGCACCTGTTCGGGCGCCATGTACCGCGGCGATCCCATCACCACCCCGGGCATCGTCATGCCGGTCTCGTCGATGCCGAAACCGCCGGACGGCCTGGCCAGGCCGAAGTCAAGGAGCTTGACCCCGTTCGGCGTGAGGAACACGTTGGTCGGCTTGAGGTCGCGGTGCACGATGCCGCGGCGGTGCAGCGCGGAAAGAGCCGAGAGAATCGCCAGCGCGACCGAGGTCGCTTCGGAGACGGTCAGGGCGCCTTCGCGAAGACGGTCGGCGAGCGACTGCCCGTCGAGCAGCTCCATGCACAGGAACGGCTCGCCGGCGTGCTCGCCGATGTCGAACAGCTGGCAGATGTGCGGATGGCTGACCGACGCGGCGACACGCGCCTCCCGGACGAGGCGCTCGCGCATCTGGGTGTCGGATGTGCGCAGGATCGTCTTGATGGCGACGGCGCGAGACAGCCGCTCGTCCCACCCTTCGTAGACAACGCCCATGCCGCCGCGGCCGATCTCGCGGACGATGCTGTATGGACCGATGGCGTCAGGCATCCGACCGCATTTTCACACAGGTGCGGTCAGTTGCCAGTTTCCGGCTTCCAGTTTCCAGTGGTCATCTTCAGATGGCAGCCAGTCAGGGACTGGTCACCAGCGAAAACTGGCGACCAGTGAGGAACCTGGCGACTGGCCACTGGAAACTGAGAACTCTTAGCGTCCCAGACTTGCCGGGTCAGATGTTCGAACGCCCCTGGCAGCCGTCGACGGGAATGCACGCGCCGCTCACCCAGCTCGCGCGCGGAGAGGCGAGGAACGCGACCACGGCTCCCACTTCGTCGGCGCGGCCGAAGCGGCCGAACGGGAGATCGCGCTTGACGAACTCGGCGATGCCGTCGGGATCGGCGCGCTGCCGCTTGTCCCACGAGCCTCCGGGGAAGAGGATGGACCCCGGCGCAACGCTGTTCACCCTGATGCCCGACGGGGCGAGCTGCTGGGCCATGGCCTTGCCGAGGCTGATTTCTGCGGCCTTGACGGCGTTGTAGGTCATACGGCCGCCCGACTCTCGGCCCCAGATCGACGCAATCAGCAGGATCACGCCGCCGCCGCGCTGGCGCATCAGCGGCGCGGCCTGCCGCGACGCGCGGATGGCCGGGAAGAGCGTCTCGTCGAACGCCGCCTGCCATTCCGCGTCGGACGTGCCAATCAGATCGGTCCCTGCCGCGCGGCCGACGTTGTTCACGAGAATGTCGAGGCCGCCGAACGCCTCGACGGTGCGCGAGATGACGAGATCGACACCGGCCGCGGTCGAGACGTCGGCCTGCACCGCGATCACCATGTTGGGCCGGCGCGCCACCGCTTCGACTTCGATTGCCGCTTCAGCGAGCCGATCCGCGCCGCGCGCGCAGATGCAGACGCGGCAGCCTTCGTCCACGAGCGCGCGAGCGCTCGCCAGCCCGAGGCCGCGGCTCGAGCCGGTCACAATCGCCACCTTGTCAGTGAGACCCAGATCCATCAGCGTGATTCAGATAAGCGGGAGCTTGTCTTCTTGAAGGATACGCGCCTGAAAGCAAACAGGAGCAGCGAGCACGGGAGGTCAGGGGCGTTT
>JBOGIX010000089.1:0-3619 GCA_050744685.1 Vicinamibacterales bacterium
CGTCGCGCGCGCCGGCAACCTGACCGTCACGATTGACAAGAAGGGGTACGGCTGGACGTCGAGGGCGCCGGCAAAACTCGTCAAGCCCGGCGACCTGGTGGAAGTGCGGCTGCTCTCGATCGAGAAGGACGGCAACACCGCGTCGGGCTCGCTCGAGCAGCCTCCGCTCGTCGAGGGCGCGATCCTGGCCATCGACAACCGCACGGGGCAGATCAAGGCGATGGTGGGCGGGTACAGCTTCGAGCGAAGCAAGTTCAATCGCGCGACGCAGGCCCTCCGGCAGGTCGGCTCCGCCTTCAAGCCGATCGTCTACACCGCCGCCATCGATCGCGGGTACACGCCGGTGTCGATCATCGAGGATGTGCCGGTGAGCTTCTCACAAGGCGCGGGTCTGCCGCCCTACTCGCCGCAGAACTACGATCACAAGTACGAAGGGCCGGTCACGCTCCGCCACGCGCTCGAGGATTCGCGCAACATTCCGGCGATCAGGCTGATGGACGAGCTCGGCCCGCGGCAGGTGATCGCCTACGCACGACGCCTCGGCCTCGAGTCGCCGGTGCCGGCGGTCCTGTCGGTGGCGCTCGGGGCCGCCGAGGCGACGCTCACCGAGATGACCAGCGCCTTCGCCGTGTTCCCCAATCAGGGGGTTCACATGCAGACGTATTCAGTGCTCAAGGTCACCGATCGGGAAGGCAACGTGCTCGAGGAGAACCGCCCGGAGCCGAAAGACGCGATCCGCGCCGACACGGCTTACGTCATGACCAACCTGCTGCGCGGCGTCGTCCAGCGCGGCACCGCAGCACGCGCCGCCGCGCTCAACTGGCCGGTCGGGGGAAAGACAGGCACGACCGACGACTACACGGATGCCTGGTTCATCGGCTTCGATCCGGACATCACCATCGGCGTGTGGATCGGCCTCGATCAGAAGAAGCCGATCGGCCACAACATGACCGGCTCCGAAGCCGCCCTTCCCATCTGGATCGACGTGATGAAAGCCTGGATCGGCGATCGCAAGGACCCGCCGAAGTTCGAGGCGCCGGGCAACATCGTGTTCGTCTCTGTCGATCCGACAGGCAGCTCGGCGATCGAAGGGATGCCCGGAGCAATCAACGAAGCGTTCATCGCGGGAACGCAACCGGGGGGCATGCGGTAAAACTCGCTACTCGGTACTCGGTACCCGGTACTCGGTACTCGGGGGCTCGCGGTACGGCCGCCCGCAATCCGGGCCCTGGCCCGAGTACCGAATACCGAGTCCCGAGTACCGAGTAGCGAGTTTGTTACTCCTCGTCCGCGACCGCCTGCCCCAGCGTGCCCGCAGCTTTCCGCATCAAATAGGATTTGATGAACATGTCGAGGTCGCCGTCGAGCACGCGGTTGACGTCGCCCACCTCTTCCTTCGTGCGGTGGTCCTTGGCCATCTGGTACGGGTGCAGCACGTAGCTGCGGATCTGGCTGCCGAAGGCGATGTCCTTCTTCTCGCCGCCGAGTTGATCGAGCTTGGCCTGCTGCTCCTTCATCTTCTGGTCGTAGAGCCGCGCCTTCAGTACCTTCATCGCCTGCGCGCGATTCTTGTGCTGTGACCGCTCGTTCTGGCACGAGACCACGATGCCCGTGGGCAGGTGGGTGATGCGGACCGCGGAGTCGGTCACGTTGACGTGCTGGCCGCCCGCGCCGCTCGATCGATAGGTATCGACGCGCAGGTCCTTCTCCTCGATCTCGACATCGACGTCCTCGGGCAGCTCGGGCCAGACGAACAGCGACGCGAACGAGGTGTGCCGGCGCGACGCCTGATCGTACGGAGAGATGCGCACCAGCCGGTGCACGCCCGCTTCGGCCAGCAGCATGCCGTAGGCATAATCGCCGGCGATCGTCAGCGTCGCACTCTTGATCCCCGCTTCGTCGCCCGGCTGCAGGTCGATGAGCTCGCGTTTGAAGCCCTTCCGCTCGGTCCACCGGAGGTACATGCGCAGAAGCATTTCGGCCCAGAACTGCGATACGGACCCTCCGGCGCCAGGATGGATCGTGACGATCGCGTTCTTGCGATCGTGCTCTCCGCCGAGCATCTTCTTGGTCTCCCCCGCCTCGACCTGTGCGGCCAGATCGTCGAGGGCGTGTGCGAAGTCGTCGAGCACCGGCTCGCCGGCCTCCGCCCATTCCGCCAGCACGGCGAGATCCTCTGCGCGCTTCCGCACCGACTCGGCGAGGTCTCGATCTTCCTCGAGCCGGCGGCGGCGCTGCAGCAGCTTCTGGGCGACCGCCTGGTCCTTCCAGAAATCCGGCGAGGCAACGCGTTCTTCTATGGTCTTGAGCTCTTCGGCGGCAGGTGCGACGTCAAAGATAGCTCCGCAGGCCGGCGGCGCGGCGCGCCAGGTCCTCGTGCCTGCGAAGCAGTTCCTCCAGCGTGAATGACAACCCGGGACTCCTCTCGATCGAAACTTTCATTGTACCTGTTAGAAAGGCAACTTTCGTCCATCACGGTCGTCAAGCTGCACGGGCCGACGGCCTAGCGTCGCATGACGCGAAGGATCGAAGGCACCTTCGTACCTTCGTGCGAGGCGAAGCCGAGCCGTCAGCGCGTGCAGCGTGAGGCGCGTCAAACGACCTAGCCGACCGCACGCACCCGCCACGCCGCCACCCCCGCAGCGATCGTCAACGCCAGCGACAGCCACGCCACGAGATCGCCGATATAGCCGTACACCGTCCGATCGCGGATGAACCGCAGATCCGCGACGAGCATCGCCTCCTCGAAGAGCGCCGACTTCTCCAGCACGCGCCCGTACGGATCCACGAACCCGCTGATGCCGGTATTCGCGGCCCTCGCCAGGTAGCGCCCGCCTTCGATCGCCCGCATCGACGCCTGCTCCCAGTGCTGATACGCGGCAGACGACGTGCCGTACCAGGCGTCGTTGGTGATGGTGGTGAGCAGTTCGCTGCCCTGCAGCACGAACTGGCGCATCAGGCTCGCGAAGATCACCTCGTAGCAGATCGCGGTGCTCGCGAAGTGGTCGCCGATCGGCAGCATGACCGGATCCGTCCCGGGCTGGAAGGCCGACACGGCCTCGACGATCGGCCCCACGAAGAACAACAGGCGCTGCGCCGGCACGTACTCTCCGAACGGGACGAGGTGCATCTTGCGGTACACCGCGCCCACCTGCCCGTCCGGCTTCACGAGGAATGCCGCGTTGTACTGCTGCTGGGCCGGACGCGCGCGTCCGCGCTCGGCTCGAACCGGCTCGATCTGATCGCTGCCGATGAGCAGCGTGACCTGCCCTTCGCGTGCGAGCCGGCGAATGGCGCCGCCGCGGACGAGGTCGTGTTCGAAGAAGAACGGCGTGGAGGACTCGGGCCAGATGATGAACTGTGCTCCCCCCGCGATCGCCCGCCGCGTCATCGCCAGGTACCGGTTCGTGATGTCGTCGGCCAGGGCCGGGTTCCACTTGTCTTCCTGCGCAATGTTGGCCTGAAGCACGGCGACCCGGATGGGCTCCCCCGCCTGCAGCAGGGCAGACCGGCCGAGCCGCCACTGTCCCCAGGCGGCGCACACTGCGACCACGGCAGCCGTAACGGCCGCCACTTTCCATCGGGTATTGTTCGTCCTCGCGGTCGGCCTCTTGCTGCC
>JBOGIX010000090.1:0-4500 GCA_050744685.1 Vicinamibacterales bacterium
ACCCAGTGCATGCCGCCGGGGTGCAGCACCACCGGTGCGTGCGGGCCCTCGCCAAAGACCGCGCGTCCGATACGCTTCCATTTTTCCGCCTTCTCGCCGCGATAGTCGCCGTCGCCCGGCAGGATCCAGAGCACGTCGTGCCCCTGCCAGCGCGCGACCATGTATTGCGCGAGCCGAATCGCCTGATCGTCGGGGAGAAAGACGCCTGGATTGACGGCGGGGTTGGAGCCGCCACCGATCGCCCAGAGCAGCACGGGCGCGTTCAGGAGGCCGGCGCGGTTGAGCACGTCGACTTTGGCGTCGAGGCGCTGAAAGAAGGCCGGATTGACGGCGATGCGTTCGCGGCCGGTATATGCGAGCTCGTTCAGCCGGTCGCCGCCCGGCGAGGCGCGCCACTGCGTGGCGACCCACTGCACGGCGGTGAAGCGCTGGCGGGAGCGTTCGGCGATGTAGTGCTGCCATTCCTCGGGCGTCGAGAGCAGCGCGGCGTTCCAGCCGGTGTCGGCAAGCCAGAAAAACGGGGTGCCGTCCGCGTGCTCGAGAAACGTCCCTTGTCTGGCGACGCGAACGGGGCCGTGCCGTTCGAAGCGGGTCGAGCCGCGTGCGGCGACCACCTGGAATGTGCCGGTCTTCCCGTGCAGCCCGGAATCAGCATCCGGCACCGCGGCGGTGGTGAAGCGCCACGTGCCGACTTCGTCCGGGGAAAACCTCACCCGCCACGTCCGGCCCCCGTCCCAGAAACCCCGGACTGTTCGCGTCTGCTTGCCAGGTGACGTGAACGTGACCCGGAACTCGACGTCCTGCAGCGGATTCTCGGTCATCCGGACGCTCGTGAACTCCGCTTCGAAGAGGCCCCAGCGCGGCACGGCAACGCCGCCGCGACGCTGCGCATCCGCCGCCACGGCAAACGCGATGGCCAGGGCGAGTGTGATGCCGCATGCACGACGAAGAGGAACAGGCATGGTGGGATGCTCTCGCGAAATGCCGCCCGGGAGCAAGCGTGGCTGCGCGGCGCCGCGGTTCGCGCATGCTATGCTCCTGCGCGTTTCCCGGAAACCTGCGGTAGGAGTGCTGCAGTGGTGCGGCTGCCCATCCGCGAGGAGAAGAGAGCTCGATGATTCGCAAGACGTCTGCGCTGACCCTGGTCGCCATCCTCGTTGCGGCCGTTCCGCTCGCTCCGTCAGCCGTCCAGAACCCGCCGACGCAGGCGCCGGCCGGTCCGCCGGCCGGCCCCGATTCGCAGGTGCAGCCAGGCACGCCGACGGGCGACGTCATCAAAGGGGAGTTCGCCGGCAGCCGTGTTTATCCCGGAACGTGGCGCGAGTACTGGGTTTACATCCCGAAGCAGCTCGATCGATCGAAGCCCGCGCCGGTGATGGTGTTCCAGGACGGCCTTCAGTACAACGCGCCCGTCGTCTTCGACAACCTGATTCACAGGAAACAGATCCCGCCGATGGTGGGCGTGTTCGTGATGCACGGGCGCGTCAAGGCAGCCTCGCCCGACGCACTGGATCGCATGAACCGCAGCTTCGAATACGACTCGGTGAGCGGCGACTATGCGAGGTTCCTGCTCGAGGAGATGCTGCCGCACGTCGCGAGCACGCATGGCGTGACGCTCACGGCCGATCCGAACGAGCGTGCGATCGCCGGCAACAGCAGCGGCGCGATCGCCGCCTTCGTCGCCGCATGGCAGCGGCCGGATGCGTTCCGCCGCGTCTTCAGCGCCATCGGAACCTACGTGGGGCTGCGCGGCGGCCACGAGTTTCCCGTGCTGATCAGGAAGACCGAGCCGAGGCCGATCCGCGTGTTCCTCCAGGATGGGTCGGGCGACCTGAACAACTACACGGGCAGCTGGTGGATTGCCAACCAGGACATGCTGTCGGCGTTCGAGTATGCGGGGTACGACGTGCGCCACGAATGGGGGGACGGCGCCCACAACTCGCGGCACGCGACGGCGATCTTCCCGGATGCGCTGCGGTGGCTGTGGCGCGACTATCCGGCGCCGATCAAGGCGAACCCGGAGGGGAAGTCGGCACAGGACGTCTATCAGGTGCTGATCCCTGGCGAGGAATGGCAGGTCGTGTCCACGGGACACCGCGCGACGGACGGCCCTGCGGTGAACGCGCGCGGCGAGATGTTCTTCACCGAGACCCCGAACAGCCGCATCCACAAGGCCGGACTCGACGGCAAGGTCACGATGTTTGCCGAGAACACCAATCGCGGCAACGGCATGATGTTCGGTCCGGACGGCCGGCTCTATGTCGGCGCCACGGCGACGAAACAGATCGTCGCCTACGATCCGTCGGGAAGGATGACCGTACTCGTCGAGGATGTGGCGTCCAACGATCTCGCTGTGAACGTGAAAGGAGACATGTACTTCACCGACACGCCCGGGAAGAAGGTCTGGTTCCTGCCAAAGGGTGGAAAGGCGCGGGTCGTGGACGAGGGCATCGAGAACCCGAACGGCGTGCTCTTCTCGCCGGACCAGACGCTGCTCTACGTCTCCGATTACGTCGGCCAGTTGTCCTGGGTGTTCCAGATCCAGCCCGACGGGTCGCTCGCGCACAAGCAGCGCTACTTCTACCTGCACATGCCGGATGCCGCTACCCGCAGCAGCGCCGACGGGATGGCCGTCGACGCCGATGGCCGCGTCTACATCGCGACCTCGCTCGGCGTGCAGGTGTTCGACCAGATCGGCAAGTGCCACGCGATTATCCCGGCGCCCCAGCCGGGCGCGCTTTCGAACGTCGAGTTCGGGGGCGCGAACATGGACGAGATGTACGTGACCAACGGCGACAAAGTCTTCAAACGCAAGACGAAGGTCAAGGGCGTCGTCTCGTTCCGCGCGCCCATCAAGCCGGCGCCGCCGAGGTTGTAAGGAGTAACCTGCACGTCATGATCTCCCCTTAATCGTGTCGAATTGCGGCCACCGGATCCAGCCGCGCCGCGCGCCTGGCGGGGACGAAGCAGGCGCTCGCGGCCAGCAGCGTGAGGATGGCGGCAACGGCAAGAATCGACGTGGGATCCGTGGTGCTGACCTCATCGCGGCCGGAACCGAAAGCCCAGCCCCACACTTTCGAGCCGGCGACGCCGGCAAGCAGGCCGGCGCCGAGCTGCAGCGCCACACGCCGGGCGATGAGCTGCACGATCTGCCGCTGGCGGGCGCCGAGTGCCATGCGGACGCCGATCTCCTGCGTGCGCTGGAGGACGCTGTGCGCCGTGACGGCGTACAGGCCGATGGTCGCGAGGATCACGGCGATCAAGGTGAGCGTGACGAAGAGCCGGCTCGACACGCGACCGTTCCACTGCGCGTCGCGACTGACCCTGGCAAGCGTGCGTACGCGGTACAGCGGCAGCGATCGATCCAGCACGGCCATCTCTTCTCTCAGAAGCGACGCGAGCGCGGCGCTGTCGAGATCGCTGCGTACGAGCAGGTGCGCGTTCGCCGGTGCGATGGCCCGAAACGGAATGTAGATCACGGGATCCGGCGTCGGTCCCGGCCGTTGCCGCACCGAAGGAACCACGCCGACAATCGTGGACCACGGCCGATCGCTCTCCGGCGCGTTCGGGTCGACGAGCGAGATGCGCCGGCCAATCGGCTCTTCGTGTCCGAGGAACTGTTCGACGAACCTTTCGTTGACCACGACGTGTGATCGCCCGGTCTCGCCGTCCATCAGTTCGAGATCTCGTCCGCGCAATACAGTCAGCCCGAGCGTTTCGAAGTAGCCGGGGGTGATGGCCACCGCGCGCACGGCCCGCGCATCGTCAGCGGTTCGCGCCCGACCCTCGACATCGACACGCTTCTCTTCGCCGCCGGAGAGCGGCAGCACGTCGGCGATCGCTGCGGCCGAGACTGCCGGGAGCCCGCCGAGGCGCGCCTGCAGTGCGTCGAAGAAGGCCTGACGGTGCGCCGGCGTGGGAAGGCTCTCCGACGGCAGCGTGATCGCAGCCGCGAGCACCCTATCGGTGTCGAGCGCACGATCGGTGGCGAGCGCCGGAGCGGCCGTGCGCACGTTGACCACGAAATGAGCGAGCAGCACGACGGCCAGGCCGTACTCCAGCGCCAGGAACGCCGTCGTCCAGCGGAGGCCGCGGCCGGTGCTGGTGCGACCGCCGTCTTTCAGTACGAGCGTGACGTCCGACTTCGAGGCCTGGAGCGCGGGCAGGAGCGCAAAGAGGAAGACCGACGCGGCGGACACGCCGATGAGTGCCGCGAGGACGCGCACATCGACCGAGTAGTCGAACCAATACGGCAGGACCTGGTCCGGGATGGCGGCGCTGAACAGGCGCACTCCGGCGACTGCCACACCGAGTCCGGCGAGGCCGCCGAGCGCGGCGAGGACCGCCCCTTCGATCAGCAGCTGGCGCATCACGCGGCGGCGGCTGGCGCCGATTGACGTGCGGATTGCCAGCTCGCGCGCCCTGCGTGCCGAACGCGCCAGCATCAGGTTGGCGGCGTTGGCGCACGAGATCAGGACCACGAGGCAACCGGTCGCCATG
>JBOGIX010000091.1:0-3420 GCA_050744685.1 Vicinamibacterales bacterium
GTTTGTCCTCGCGGGCGGCCCGCTAGGGGCAGTCATGTACACCTTGCGGCGCCTTTCGCTGACTCGCGGGCGGCCCGCTCGGGGCAGTCATGTACACCTTGCGGCGCCTTTCGCTGACTCGCGGGCGGCCAGATAGCGCAAGCATGAAAAACGTTTCATCTTTTCACAGATCCGGCCTGCATCCCCTTTTGGGAGTGAAACGTGCGGCGATCTCCCGGACGCGAGCTTCCGAGCGCCGAGCTCCCGAGTTCCGAGCCGCCGGTAACATTTTCCAACCACCGCGCCCGCGGCCGAGTCTATTGACAGTGTGACCGCGACGTTGACGTGGATGTCCACCGATAGCGGGACGTCGAAGTCGGGGGAGGACGTGCCCGTCGCGAGCGAGTCCACAGCGGCCGACCTCGAACTGGTCCGGCTGGCGCTGGCGGGCGATCAACAGGCGTTCGGCCAGCTGGTCGACCAGAACCGCCGCGCCGTATTTCGCGCCGCCTACGCAGCCCTCGGCTCGAGAGAAGAGGCAGAGGACGTGGCGCAGGAGACGTTCGTTGCGGTCTTCCAGAGGCTCCACAGTTTTCGCGGCGAGTCTTCGTTCAGGACCTGGCTGCTGTCGATTGCCTGGCGCAAGGCCCTGACGCGTCGCCGAAAGCTGACGAGGTGGTTCCGACCGGCCGTCGTTCGCGAGCGCGCCGACGAGTCGGTTGATCCGATCGAACGCGCGCGATCGCCGGAACCGTCGCAGCATGACGGGCTGGCCGGCGAAGAGTTGCATCGCACATTGAAACGGCTGATCCCGACGCTGCCACGGAAGCTTCGCGATGCGCTGCTGCTGGCCGGGTCCGGCGACCACTCATACGAGCAGATCGCGCGGATGCTCGACGTGCCGGTGGGCACGGTCAAGTGGCGGGTCTTCGAAGCAAGGCGGTTGCTGAAGAGGAAACTGATTGCGGCCGGATACGCACATGACTGAACCAGGCGCCAACCCCCGGATGCCGGGCGATACCAAGATCGATTCAGCAATCGCGCGGGCGCTGCACGCGATCATGGACGCCGATGCCGATCCGTCGTTTCGCGCGCGGGTGCTCGCCCGCATTGAGGAGCCGCGCCGTCGAGTGGTCGTATGGGGATGGCTCGGCGCCGCCGCGGCGGTTGCGATAACAGGGATCGCCGCCTCGATCAACTGGGGCCCGACGCCGCCCCATCCGCAGCCGCGGCGCGTCATCGAACGCCATGTGGCCAGCAGGCCGGTGCCCCCCCGCGATGCAGGGCGGCACGATCGGGCTCCAGAATCGGCGACGGAGCGACGAGGCACCGCGCGCCGCGGCCGTACGTCACGTGCCGTTCCGGCGCAGATGGCGGTCGCGAACGCACGGCCAGTCGAACCTGCCGCCGACGGACTCACCGTAGACGTCGCGCCGATGAATACCATCGCGCCGATCGCGGTGGCGCCGCTCGATCGGCCCGGAATCGCGCCAACCGCGCTTGCTGTCGCCGCATTGCGGCCGATCGGCGAGCTGCCCATGGAACAGCTGTTCACCGCCACGCGCCAGGACTGAGGAACATCATGCGAAAAGCATCGTCGACGCTGTCAGGAATACTGGCTGCATTTCTGCTGTTTGGCGCCGCGGTGCGGGCGCAGGAGCGCACCGAACCGGCGGCTCCCCAAACTCCCAAACCCGCGGCCAAGCCGGAGCCGTCCGACCGGACCGTTGAGGCTCCTGAGACGCCTTTCCATGGACAGCCGATCAACATCAGGCTTGAGCTGACGATCACCGATCAGGCAGGTACCGGTGAGCCCTCGAAAAAGGTCATCACGCTCATCGTCGGCGATCGCCAGAGCGGGATGATTCGAAGCCGGGGGCAGTTGTGGGTCACCGAGCGGCGGGCGTACAGCGCCACATTCAACGTGGACGCCAAGCCGGTGATTCTGTCCGACGGCCGAATCCGCCTCGACCTCGGTCTCGAGTATCAGCCAACACCACCTCAGGCCGGCGCCCCGGCGTCCGCCCCGCAGAGTCCGATCACGAGCGACACGACACTCTTGAACGAGCGCGTCGGCGTCGTTCTCGAAAGCGGCAAGCCGCTGGTGATTTCGCAGGCATTCGATCCGGCGTCGGACCGTAAGGTGATGGTGGAATTGAAGGGAACTATCTTGAAGTAGCCACGCGAACGGCCTCGAGCGCCTCGCCGGCCTTGCTGTTGGCGGCCGGATCCAGTTTGCCCGATAGCCGTTGCGCCTCGTCTACATGCTCGAGTGCCGCCGAGATGCTGCGAACCGCCTCGTCGTTGCCGTTGTCCACATACCGCTGCCGGATCCGGCGCAGTGGCAGCTTGGCCTCTTCGAGGCGGCGGCTGGCGTCGCCGAAGTTCATGTTGTACAGGCTCACCCGGGCGTCGAGCACCAGTCCGCGCGCCTCTGCGATGTCGAGCTGCTGACGCGCATCTTCGAGCGCCGCCTGCACGACCCGACGGCCGGACGCACCCCATGCGTAGCCGAGGCCCACGAGCACAACCGCGACGACCAGGGCAATCAGGGCGAGCTTGCCAATGCGCTGCATACGGGAGATTGTAGCCGGTGTCGGCGGCGCGATCACTCAGGCCACTCGTGGCATTCACGGCATTCATGAGCATTCATGGCATTCATGGCATTCATGAACATTCATGGCATTCCAGTGTCTCTGTCCATGAGCAGCACGTGCAGGTCGCCGACATTGGTTCCCGTTGGTCCCCAGATCACGAGATCCTGCAGCGGGGCAAAGAACGCGTACGCGTCGTTGGTTGCGAGGGCCTGCACGGCATCGAGCCCGAGGTGCTTCGCGCGCGCCATCGTGGTCTGATCCACCACTGCGCCCGCTGCATCGGTCGGCCCGTCGATGCCGTCGGTGCCGACGCTGGCAAATGCGATCGGCATCGGCATGCCGGCGATCGATTCAGCAGCGGCCAGTGCGAATTCCTGGTTGCGGCCGCCGCGCCCGGGTCCGCGCACCGTGACTGTCGTTTCCCCCGAGGCAATGACGCACATGGGCCCGGCCACGCCCGCGACGAGACCGCGGGCCTGTTCGAGGAACGCGTGCGCCGCGTCGCGCGCCTCGCCCACCGTGGCCTCGTCGATCGTGATCACACTATACCCGCGCGCTTCGGCGGCCCGGCGCGCGCCCTCGACAGCCGTCGCGCGGTTGCCGATGACGACGTACCGTGACCGGGCAATGCGCGGGTCGCCAGGCTTGACGGTCTCGGGCGCCTTCCCGCCCGCGCCACGCTCCAGGTATGCGCGGACCGACGGCGGCAGCTCTACCCCTCGCCGGCGAACGACCTCCATCGCGTCCTGAAACGTCGTCGGGTCGGCTACGGTCGGACCGGATCCGATCACCGCGGGATCGTCCGCGATGGGACCATGCACGTCGGAAAGCGCCAGCGTCATGG
>JBOGIX010000092.1:0-9524 GCA_050744685.1 Vicinamibacterales bacterium
GGCCACCAACGGCAAGTCGACCTAGATCGCCGCGCGGAGGCATTCGTGCGTCAGCTGCGTTACTCGGTCGCGGCAAGCCTCGACGGCTACATCGCCGGGCCCAATGGCGAGTTCGACTGGATCGTCATCGATCCGGAGATCGACTTCGAGGCCATGTACGCGGGCTTCGGCGGCATCGTGATGGGGCGACGATCCTATGAGGTGTTCAGCGCCACGGGCGGCGCTCCGGGACCGGCCCTGCCAACATATGTCTATTCACGCACGCTTCCCGAAGGCGAACGCAACGGCATCACGTTCGCACGCGACGCCGTCTCGCACGTTCGCGATCTGAAGACGGCCGGCAGCGGCAAGCCGCTGTGGTTGTGGGGCGGTGGCGAGCTGTTCCGGCAGCTGGCCGCCGCCGGACTCGTCGACGGCGTCGACGTCGCCATCGTCTCCGTTATTCTGGGCGGCGGCCTTCCCCTTCTTGCGACGCCGGGACCACGGCTTCGCCTGCACCTGCGATCCCATCGCGTCTACAAGGCGACCGGCACGCTGTTTCTCGAGTACGACGTTACGCGCGATCGCGCCTGATGCACTCGTGAGTGTGCACGAGAGATTCGCGGCCAGCAGGCTGCGCGCCCGCCTACCTCGTCGTCTTGCGGCGGCCGGTCTTCGGATCGACCGGCTGGTACGCAAATGGCTTGCGGAGGCTGCGCCAGGGCTCGTCTTCGTAACAGTCGACGAGGAATGGCCCTTCCGCTTCGGCGGGCGAGAGAATGGCCAGAAAGCTCATTGGCTCCTTCGACGTGTTGTGAATCGCATGGACGATGTTGGGCGGGATGAAGGCGGAGTCGCCCGCTTTCATCCGCCGCTTTTCACGGTCCACCCATTGCTCCGCCACGCCGTCGAGAATGTAGATGATCTCGTCCCGCGCCGGATGGTAGTGGAACTGGTGTCCCGCACCCGGGCGCATGGTGACGCGAACGAGCGTCAATTGCTTCGAGCCGGTGAGGTCGGGCTCCGAGAGCCACCAGTGCTTGCCCCACGGCGCGAATTCCACGCGCGCGTTGTGCGAGGTGACGAACCGCAGGGCATCGGAGATCTTGCGCGCCGCGCTCATCGTGTGGCCTTCCTGCGAGCGGTGTGTCGGTTTGCCGGTGCGCGTGCTCCGGCCTTGCTGGCCGGCGCGCGCGAGGCGGGCGTCCTGGTCGCGGCGCGTGCCGTTGTCGAACGGGCGGGCAGGCGGATGCTCTTGAACGTGCGGATCTGCTCGGCGATGGCGCGCTCGGCCGGCAGCCGTTCGACGGAACTCGCGCCGTAGAAGCCGTCGACGCCGCGGCAGTTCCGGATGATGTATTCCGCGTCAGGGGGTTCCGAAATCGGGCCGCCGTGGCAGATGACCAGCACGTCCGGGTTCACGCCGCGAGCCGCGTCGGCGATGTCCTGGATGCGCCGCACGCAATCGTCCAGCGTCTTCGACGTTCTGGCGCCGATCGAACCGCCGGTGGTCACGCCCATGTGCGCGACGATCAAGTCCGCGCCGGCGTCCGCCATGCGTTCCGCCTCGGATGGGTTGAACACATACGGGGTGGTCAGCAGATCCATCTCGCGCGCAAGCCGGACGATGTCCACCTCGAGCTGGTAGCTCATGCCAGTCTCCTCGAATGCCTGCCGCATCTCGCCGTCGAACAGGCCAACGGTGGGAAAGTTCTGGATGCCAGCGAAGCCGAGGGCGCGAAGCTCCTCGAGGAAGAGGCGCGGGATGATGAACGGATCAGTCCCATTGACGCCAGCCAGCACCGGCGTGTCCTGCACGACGGGCAGGACCTCATAAGCCATCTCCTTGACGATCTCGTTGGCATTGCCGTAAGCCAGGAGTCCCGCTGAACTGCCCCGGCCGGCCATGCGGTAGCGGCCGGAGTTGTAGACGATCAGCAGGTCGATCCCACCGGCCTCTTCGCTCTTCGCGGAAAGACCGGTGCCGGCGCCGCCGCCGATGATCGGCTCGCCTCGCGCGACCTGCGCACGGAAGCGTTTCAGGATGCCCTGCCTCGAATTGTCTGCTGCCACTCAGCCTCCTTCTTGAGGTTCCGCCTGCGCCTTCATCAACTGGATCAGCCTTTGCGCTGCCGCCTCGGCAAACGCCGGATCGTTGATGTGCAGATCCAGCTCCTCGACAGGCACACCGATCAGCCCAGCCCTGATGGCGTCGTGAACCGCCTTTCGGGCGACGGGATCGTCGAATGGCTGTCCCGTCTTGTCGATGGCCGATACACCTCGCGCAGGCAGGAGCACGGCGGCGGGACCCCTGGCCGCCGAAAGCTTGCGCGCGATATCCGCTCCGATTCGCGCATTCTCTTCGGATGTGGTCCGCATCAGCGTCACGTTCGGGTTGTGTCGGTAGAACAGGCGATCCTTGAAAGCGGCCGGCACCGACTCGGGTGCGTAGAAGTTCACCATGTCGACCGCGCCGGTCGAGACCACCTGCGGCACTCCGGCACGAGCCGCGGCGGTCAGCCGATCGGGCCCGGCGCTCAGAAACCCGCCGACGAGCTCGTCCGCCAGCTCCGTGGTGGTGATGTCCAGCACGCCGGCGATCAGACCTTCGCCGATCAGAGATTCCATCGCCCGGCCGCCATTGCCGGTCGCGTGGAAGACGAGCACTTCGAATCCGGCACGCTCGATCGTTGTTTTCGCGCGCTCCACGCACGGCGTCGTCACCCCGAACATCGTCGCGGCAACGAGCGGCTTATCCGCCGCCTCGGCCTGCGGTGCGGGATGTGTTACGAGCCCGGCCATGGCCCGGGCGGCTTGCGACAGCACGAGCCGGCTCACCCGGTTGAGGCCGATGATGTCGACCACCGAGTTGAGCATGAAGATGTCCTTGTCGCCAACGAACTGGCGCACCATGCCGGAGGCGAGCGTGCTCACCATCACTTTCGGCAGGCCGAGCGGCAGTGCCTTCATCGCGGCGGTGGCGATTGTGGTGCCTGCGGATCCGCCCAGGCCAAGGACTCCTGCGACCTCGCCGCGTGCATGAGCCTCGCGGATGAGGCGCGTGGCGCCGGCCGCCGCCAGGGTGACGGCCTCTCCGCGGTCGCCACGCTGCCGCACGGCTTCGAGCGAACTGCCGGCAAGCTCGAAGATGCGCTGGCGAGTGACGTCGGCCTGGACAACAGGGTCGCCGAGCGCGCCGACGTCGACAAGCGTTACGGAAACGTCCCAGGCCGTCAGCAACTGCCGAATGTAGTCGGCTTCGTGACCTTTGGTGTCGAGCGTCGCGAGGAGAGAAACGGACGGCATCAGCGGTATGTTTGGCGAGAACGGGCTCGTACGCGTCAGCAAACTATACTCAAACTCGGGACGCCGGCCCGGACACCGCCGCCCTCGAGCCACGCGAGTCTCGAGAACACCGCATCGGGTTGGCTAGCGCCTCCGGCCCAAGTGCCGCACGGCGGCTCAACGCGGAGCTGACCGTTTGACCCGTTTGGAACGCCTCGGTATAGTCCCCACACTTGCCATGAAACGCTTTCTACTCCTCACTGCAGTCGTTGCGGCGTCGCTTTCATCGCTCCCCAGTGCCGCTCAGGAGCCCTTACGGATCTTCGTGCGATCGGGTCCCAAGTCGCACGGGCCTGGGGCGCACGATTATCCCCGCTTCCTGCGCGAATGGGTGCCGATGCTGAACGAGCGCGGCGCGCGGGCGAAGGGAGCAGAAGCCTTTCCAACGAAAGCTGAGCTGGACGAGACGGACGTGCTGATCCTGCATTCGCAGGAAGCCGGCACCATCAAAGATCCCACCGACAGACGGAACCTCCAGGAGTTCCTCGCGCGCGGCGGCGGGCTGGTCACGATACACGCCGGCAGCGTGTCGCAGGATCCCGACTGGTTCCGGACCATCGCCGGCGGCTCGTGGCGCAACGGCACCACGAAGTGGCTCGAAGGGCCCATGCATCTCTACTTCACCGATCGCGACAGTCCGATCACCAAGGACGTGTCGAACTGGTCGATGGACGATGAGATTTATTACGACATGGACATCCTTCCGGAGGCGCGGATTCTGGCAGCGGCGTACACGCCCAGGCCCGTGGGCGCGCGCAACGCCAACGCCCAGAAACGCGCTGAGGAGCTGACGGGCGGCGGCAAACGCGTCAGCGTGTACGACGTGCAGCCGCAGATGTGGACCTACGAACGCACGATCGAGGCAGGGACCGCGCCCTACCGATCGTTCGTGTCGATCCCGGGTCATCTCTACGAGAACTTCAACCGGCCGAACTACCGCGCGATCCTGCTGCGTGGCATCGCCTGGGCAGGGAAACGCGCGAACGTCGACGAGCTGCTGAAGCCGGACGAGGTTGGCGATGCCTTGCGCTACGTCGAGGGCGGCCCGACGGCGCCTGACGAAGCCGCGGCGACGATCGAAGTTCACCCGGAGTTCGACCTGAGTCTGGTTGCCGCCGAGCCGCTCATCCGAAAGGCGATGAACATCGACTGGGATGCGCGAGGGCGCCTGTGGGTGTCCGAAACACCCGAGTATCCGAACGGCAGGCGTGTGCCCACGGTTGCGCCGTGGAAGGAGTCAGGCTCGCTCGAGCCGACGGACGTGACCCGCGAGCCGGAAGACACCATCTCGATCCTGACCGACACCAACGGCGACGGCCGAATGGATCGCAAGCACGTCTTCGCCGACAAGCTCGAGCTCGTCACGGGATTCGTCTTCTACAAACAAGGCGTGATCGCCGCGACCGCCCCCGACATCTGGTATCTCGCAGACACCAACGGTGACGAGGTCGCCGACAAGCGGACGAAACTTTACACGGGACTGGGCATCGCGGACACGCACGCCGTGATCAACAACCTGCGCTGGGGACTCGACGGCTGGATCTACGCGACGCACGGATACAGCGTCGGCATGGTGACGTCGCCGGACGGCAAGAAGGAGTTCGGCCGCGACGGCAGCGGCGTCGTCCGGTTCAAGCCGGATGGCAGCGCGTTCGAGCAATACAGCAGCCGCAACGGCAATACCTGGGGGCTCGACGTCACCTGGAACGGCCAGGTGTTCTGGACGCAGCCGACGAGCGGCACGGTCTTCTTCCACACGCTTCTGCCCGAATCGATTCTCGCGAAGGGCCGGATGCCCGGCACGACCTCGTACAAGGGCATGATCACGGGGCAGAACACCTATCCCGCGATGACGTGGCCCGAACAGGCCTACGTGCAGATCGATCTCGTGGGCCAGTTCACCGCTGCGGCCGGATGCGCGGTATACGACGGCGGCGCCTGGCCGGACAAGTGGCGCTACGCCTATTTCACGGGTGAGCCCACGCTGAACATCGTGCACCAGCAGTTCGTCACGCCTGACGGCATCAGCTACACCACGGCCAAGGAACCCGGCCGCGAGCAGACCGAGTTCATGCGCAGCCGCGACCTCTGGTTCCGGCCGATCGAAACGCGCGTCGGCCCGGACGGCGCCCTTTACGTCATCGATTTCTACAACCAGGCCGTCATTCACAACGACACCCGCGGACCGCTGCACGGGCCCGCCAATGCTGCTGTTCGTCCCGACCGGGACCACTACTTCGGGCGCATCTGGCGCGTGCAGCACAAGCAGGCGAAGAAGCTCACCGTGCCGTCGCTCGACCGCGCGAACCTGCCCGCGCTCATCCGCGTCATGGAGACGCACCCGAACGCGCACGTCAAGCTCACGGCATGGCGTCTCGCGCAGGAGAACCACGCCGGCGACGCGCGGCTGGCCCGCATCGACCGGCCGATGGGCAGCAAGGCGCTCGCGCTGTACGAACAGGCTCGCGCGGCGAAGACAGCCGCCGCTCGCACGAAGATGCTCGATACTTTCGCGGGTGCCACGGATAACTGGACGCGCTCCGCCATCATCGCCGCTGCCGACAACCAGGCGCCGGCGTATCTGACGGATGCGTTTGCGTACCCGAAGTCGGACGCACTCATCGACTTCGTGGCCGCAGTCGCGCCCGGCGCCGCACCCGCCCATGCCTCTCGGATGCTGACGCTGGCGGCGAAAGGAAGCCCGCAGACGGCCGCGCTGAAGGTGCCGCTCGTCCGCGCCGTCGCCCGCATGGAAGGCGGCTCCATCACCATGGGTCCGGTGACGACCAGTGCGCTGAAGACGCTGCTCGACGATGCGGACACCGGCGCGGTGGTCCTGCCGATCATTGCGAAGTGGGACAAGGCTGGCGCACTGCGCACGGCCGCAGAGCCGCGCGCGCGCGCCCTGCTGCAGGAACTCGGCCGTTCGTCTTCCGATGAGCAGCGCCGTGCGGATATCGCCGCGAGCCTGATCGCGATCCCCGCGTATCGCAAGGAAGCGCTTGCGGCCGTGGCGCCAATGCTCGCCGACCCGACCATCTCTGGCGTGCTCAAGGAAAAGCTCGTGGCCGCGCTCGGCGACGCTGCCGGCGCCGACACCGATGCGGTGCTGGTGGCCTCGCTGGGACGGGCGAGCTCGAAGGTGGTCTTCGATCAGATCCTGAAGCGACCCGAGTCCGCGCTCGCGCTGATCGCCGCGATGAAGGAGGGCAGCATCCCGCCGTCGACGCTGGGGCCCGACAACCTGGCGCGGCTGCGCACGCATCCCGATCGCCAGGTGTCGCAGCAGGCCTCCGCGTTCCTCGACACCGTGACGCCAGCCGGCGGCGGCAAGGGCGACGTCATCGCCTCGCTGTTGCCCGAAGTCGAAAAGCCCGGCGACGCGGTGAAGGGGAAGGCACTGTTCACAGGCGCCTGCTCCGCGTGCCACAAGCTCGGCGACGTCGGCAGTCGTGACGTCGGTCCGCCGCTCACGGGCATGGGCACCCATCCCCGCGCCGAACTGCTCACGCACATCATCGATCCGAACCGCGTCGTCGATCCCAGCTTCTGGCAGTGGAACGTGACGACCAAAAAGGGAGAGACGCTGGCGGGGGTGATCGCGAGCGAGAACGCTGCGGGCATCACGCTGCGCGGCCCGAATGGCGATGTCGAGATCAAGACCGAAGACATCGCCAAGCGCGAGAACACGCGCCGCTCGCTGATGCCGGAAGGGCTCGAAGGGCTCGGCGTCGAGGCGCTGCGCGATATCCTCAGCTTCCTCGCGACGGCCAGCACCGCACCGCAGGGCCCGAAGGAGGGGGGCAAGGGAGATGCCCCGCTGCCGGACACGAAGCCCGTCACCTGGACGCCGGGCAAGACGAAGGTCCTGATCATCGGCGGCGGAAGCTCGCACGACTTCGGACGCTTCTTCGGCGGATCCGACGCGGCCGCGTTGAGCGCCGCGGGGTTCAGCGTGAACTACACCGAGGACCGCGATCAGGCCGCGTCCGAGATCGGCAACGCCGACGTGGCTGTGGTCAGCGTCAACCGGCAGTTCTTCGATACGCCGGAATACCGCACGGCGCTGCTCGATTTTGCGGCGGCCGGCAAGGGGCTGATCATGCTGCACCCGGGCACGTGGTACGGGTTTCCAAGCTGGCCCGAGCTGAACGCGACGATCGTCGGCGGCGGCGCTCGCGGCCACGACAAAATCGCGAAGTTCACCGTCAACGTCCTGAAGCCGGACCATCCGGTGATGAAAGGCGTGCCCGCCTCGTTCGAGGTCGAAGACGAGCTGTATTACTTCAACGCCGAACCTGACAAGACGCCCGCGGGCACTGCCTCGATTGAGGTACTCGCTGAAACATCACCGAGCGTCAAGTTCAAGAAGCCACATCCCGCGGTCTGGATCACTTCACACCCGAAGGCCCGGATTGTGGGTATCACGCTCGGCCACGATCAACGGGTGCACGATCTCGCACCATTCAAAACGCTGCTCGTGAACGCGGTGCGGTGGGCGTCGGGCAATTCGAAGTGAGAGCGGTGCTGCCGTGGCCGAGCGTCCGTGACCGAGCCGGCGGGAGCTGCCCGGACCACAGGGGCCCGTGGTTCACGAGCCACCGCCCGATCCTCTGGCGCGATTGGTGCCGGTAGAAGTCAACGGACCTCGCCGGTCAGCCGGAAGATGACAGCGAGAGCTACGCTGACGCCAGCATAGCGCCACAGCGCGCCGTCGTCGGGCTCGACAGGAGCGTCCTTCGCCAAAGCCCTGGCGACCGCCACCGCGATCAAAAGAAAAAACAATCCATCGCGTGCCACCAGCCACGCCGCAAGCAGGCCCACGACTGCGAGCCACCTTTGGCTTCGGGGCAGCGAGGCGAACGCCCGGTTGCCGTCGAGTTGCCACACCGGCAGCAGGTTGAACAGGTTGATCCATGCGCCCGTGCGGGCGATCGCCATGAAGAGCCCACCGCCTCCGGCGAACGCAACCAGCCACGCGCCGATCGCTGCACCAAGGCCCCATACAGGACCAGCGAGCCCGATGCGCGCATCCTCGCGCGGACTCATGGGCGCCTGCCGCATCCGGACGAACGCGCCAAGCCCCGGAATGAACATCGGTGCTGTCGCGGCAATCCCGTAACGCTTGAGCGCCACGACGTGGCCCATCTCGTGGATGTAGATCGACAGGACGAAGCCGAGCGCGAACGGCAGTCCCCAGGCGGTCCAGTAGATGCCGACCGAGAGCAGCATCGAAAAGATGGTGCTGATCTTGGTGAGCCCGAGCACGACCAGCTTGCCTTTGGTAAACGCGACTGCGAGCAGGAACTTGAACTTCCAGATCAGCAGGGCAGCAGGGCCGAGAACACCCAGCCACTTCCACGCGCCGCTTCGCGGAATGGCACCCGTGGCCGGACCTCCGCCGTCAGCCGCGCGACTGAGCGTGTCGACTCTGGCAGAGATCGTTGCGAACTGCCGGGACTGCGGCGGCAGCAGGTCGAGCGAGGCCCGCCATGCGGTGAGTTCCTCGAGTGTGTTGCTGCTCGAGGCCGCGGCGCTGGCGCGTGCGGCCAGATCCCGCAATTCCGCCGCATGCACCAGTCCGTGGCATGCCGGACACGACAACAGGCCCGGGGCAATCGAGGTCCCGCAGCTCTTGCACGCGGGTCCTTGTACGACGTCGAGTGATCCCGTCATCCGGCGATCGACGGCCCCGAGGTCGCCGGGTGCGGACCGGTGATCTCGAACGAGACAGGTCGATTCAGCTTCCAGGCTTCATACAAGCCGATGCCGATGATGATGAGACCGATGGCATTCTGGATGCCGGCCAGGAACGGGGCCGCGCATGCAAAGGCAATCAGGATCAACAGGGCCATGATCGCCGCGCCGATACCAGGCCGCGCATCGGAACCCTGTTCAGCGGATGCACTCGCCAACGGAGCGGCAGCGGGCACTGACGCCACCGCCCCTGCGTTTGCCGGGGCCGAGGAGGTCTGCGCGGCATTCTGCGAACGGATCGCCTCGACGATGCTCGGGACGTACGCGCTGACAATGGACAGGTAGGTGAGGGCCATGGCGAGGCCTTGATATGCCCAGCCGCCACGCCCTCTCGATCCCCAGCGAACGGCGAGCCCGACGGCGTAGCCAACGACAATCGCGATGAGCCCGAACTCGTATCCGGTGAGGGCGAGCACGCCATAGTAAAGGACCGTGCCGAGCGC
>JBOGIX010000093.1:0-1840 GCA_050744685.1 Vicinamibacterales bacterium
GCCCAGTGCAGCGCCTGGAGCGGAACACAGTTATTCACGACCGGTCCTGACGCCTTGGACTAGACTGTCCATCCCGCGTCGTGAGACGCCCTTGTTGCGTTCTGAGGGGCAGGCCGTGCAGTCGACACACCTCGTCGTGCCCGCACTCGTGCTCGCGCTGGTCGCTTCACCGAACGGCCAGGCCACCGACCAGGCGCGCGTCGCGATCGACGCGTCGACGACCGAGAACCGCATCAGTCCCCGCCTCTATGGGCAGTTCGCCGAGTTCATGTTCGAGAACATCAAGTTTGGCCTTCACGCCGAGCTGCTGCAGAACCGTGGGTTCGAGGAGGCGGCGAATGCCATCGGGCTGCCTCGCTACTGGGAACGGGACCCGGACAACCGCAACGACGACGCGATCCGCTTCCGGTGGGACGATTCGGTGTCGTATCCGCCGGCGCGTGCGCAAGGGCAGTCCGAGGTGGAGCACTCGCTGCGGATTGAACTGGCGGTGCAGGACGGACAGCGTCGCGGCATCCACCAGGGTCGCCTGCCAGTGCGCGCGGGGATCGAATACCGGGGCTCGCTGTGGCTGCGCACCTGGGACTTCGCCGGGCGCCTCAGCGCGGCGCTGGAGCAGGATCGCACAGGCGGGGAGATTTACACGTCAACGGAGCTTGGCGACGTTGCCGCGGACGGTGCGTGGAAGCAGTATCGCTTTGTCCTGCGGCCGGCCCGGGCCGATCCGCTCGCCAGACTCGCGATCCTCCTCGACGGGCGGGGCCGTGTGTGGATCGACCAGGTGTCGCTGATGCCCGGCGATGCGGTGGACGACGTGCGCGCGGACGTGTTCGAGCGCGTCAAGGCCCTGCAGCCGGCGTTCCTCCGCTGGCCGGGCGGAAACGTCGCGCAGGACTACCACTGGATCTGGGGCGTCGGCCCGCGCGACGAGCGGCGGGAATGGATCAACCTGTCATGGTGGAACGAGCGCGAACCGAGCGACTTCGGCACGGGCGAGTTCATACGCTTCTGCCGGAATCTCGGCGCCGAGCCGCATCTCGTCGTCAATGTCGAGGGTCGCGGCGCGACCGCCGAAGAGGCCGCGGCCTGGGTGGAATATGCCAACGGTGCCCCGACGTCGAAGTACGGTGCGCTGCGGGCGAAGCACGGGAGCCCCGAGCCGTTCGGCCTGAAGACCTGGGAGATCGGCAACGAAATCTGGGGCGACTGGGTGCGGGGCCACAGCGACGCCGACACCTACGCGCGCAATTACCTGCGGTACCGGGAGGCGATGCTCGCGGTGGATCCGTCGCTGCGCTTCATCGCGGTCGGCGACAACGACATGGCGTGGAACCGGACGATCCTCGGCCGCGCTGGCGCGCTGATCGACTATCTGGCCATCCACCACTATGACGGGCTGCGCGAGGGCGGGCGCGAGTACGCGAACCTGATGGCCCGGCCGCTCTTCTACGAGCGGTTCTACCGCGAGGTGGCCCGCGCCATCAGCGAGCTCGCGCCAGGCCGCGACATCCGGCTGATCATCAACGAGTGGAATACGTCGCTGCCGGTGCCCCGGCAGCACTCCATGGAGTCGGCGCTGTACGGCGCGCGGCTGATGAACGTCTTCGAGCGCGCTGGCGACCTCGTGTCGATGACCGCCGTCTCCGACCTGGTGAACGGCTGGTCTGGCGGCATCATCCAGGCCAGCCGGCACGACGTGTTCGTGACGCCGACCTACCTCGTCATTCGCCTCTACAACGAGCATCTCGGACGCGATCGACTCGCCGTGCGGATCTCGTCACCAACCTTCGACAGCTCGAACGAGGGCACAGCCATCCCGGTGCTCGACGCCGTCGCCAGT
>JBOGIX010000094.1:0-2353 GCA_050744685.1 Vicinamibacterales bacterium
GCAGCTGCGCATGAGCCGTACCTCACCCGGCCGATACGCGCTGCACGAGTACTCGAAAAACGTGTTCGACGTGCACGTGTTTGACGGCGCGGGACGCGAGATCGCCTTCTCGCGCCTGAATCCTTACCAGTGGGACGTGTCAGGGCACGACGGCACCGTGCGCGTCGTCTACAAGGTGTTCGGCAATCGCGTCGACGGCACGTATCTCGGCATCGACGCGTCGCACGCGCACGTGAACATGCCGGCCACGCTGATGTGGGCGCGGGGCATGGACTCGAGGCCGGCCCGGGTGACGTTCAGGCCGCCGCCAGGGCTGGGGTGGAGAGTGGCGACCCAGCTCTTTCCCACGGCGGACGCGTGGACGTTCACCGCGCCCAACCTGCAGTACCTCATGGACAGCCCGGCGGAGCTGAGCGCGCACTCGGTGCGATCGTTCACGGTCCACAATCCGGACGGCAAGGCGCTCACCATCGTCACCGCCGTGCATCATGACGCGACCGACGCTGACGTGGACGCCTACGCGGCGGGCACCGAGCGCATCGTGCGCGAACAGGCGGCGATCTTCGGCGAGCTGCCCGAGTTCGACACGGGCACCTACACGTTTCTCGGCGACTACCTGCCGTGGGGCGGCGGAGACGGCATGGAGCACCGCAACAGCACGGTGGTGGCCGACGGCGCGTCGATCCGCAGCAACGCGGAGGGTGTGCTCGGCACGGTCTCGCACGAGTTCTTCCACGCCTGGAACGTCGAACGGATCCGGCCGCGCACGCTCGAGCCGTTCAACTTCGAGGCAGCGAACATGTCCGGCGAGCTGTGGCTCGCGGAAGGCTTCACGCAGTACTACGGCAACCTCGTGATGGCACGCGCCGGCATCAGGCCGGCGGTGCGCGTGATGCTGGGCCTGGCAAACGGGGCGCTCGACGTGGCGACCCATCCCGGCCACCAGCTCCGCTCGGCGGTCGAGATGAGCCAGCTCGCGCCGTTTACCGACGCTGCCCGTTCCATCGACCCGACGAACTTCTCCTACGCCTTCATCAACTACTATGGGTTTGGCTCGGCGCTCGCGCTCGCGCTGGATTTGGAGCTGCGCGCGCGCTCGAACGGCAGCGTGACGCTCGACGACTACATGCGGGCCATGTGGCGGGCGCACGGGAAGCCCGGCGGTGAGCAGCCGGGCCTGGTGGCGAAACCGTACACGTTGCGAGACGCGCGCGACAGGCTTGCCGAGATCTCCGATCGGACGTTTGCAGACGCATTCTTCGACCGCTACATCGAAGGCCGCAACGTGCCGGACTACGGGGGACTGCTGGCGAAGGCAGGCATCATGGTTCGGCGACGCAGTCCGGGCACGGCATGGAGCGGCGCCATCTTCGACGCAAACGGCCGGGTCAGCGCACAGCAGGGCCTCGTGCCCTGGGGATCTCCGGCATTCAGGGCGGGGCTCGAGCAAGGGGATACGATTGTCGCGATTGACGGTAAGCCGTACACTCCCGACGCGATCAAAGACCGAAAGCCTGGCGACACGGTCACGCTGCAGGTCCGGCGCGTCGACGGACGCACGGTGGACCTTCGGCTGACCTTTGCCGAGAACCCCGCGCTCGAGGCGGTCGCGATCGAATCTGCCAACGGCACGCTCACGGCGCAACAGAAGGCTTTTCGCGATGCCTGGCTCGGATCGAGACAGAGACAGAACTGAAGCCGAATCCAGCCGTGCGTCCCGCGCGTCTGAGATCGGGAAGAGATCACCATTGCTCGGCACGACGATTCAGCACTACAAGATCGGCGAACAGCTCGGCGCCGGCGGGATGGGCGAGGTGTACCTGGCGGAAGACGTCAGGCTCGGCCGCCCTGTCGCATTGAAGTTCCTGCCGCCCGCCCTCAAGGCGGATCCCGACAGCCGTGCGCGCCTGCTCAACGAAGCGCGTGCCGCGTCGCTGCTGCGCTCTCCCAACATCGCCGTCACCTACGACATCGGCGAGTTCGCCGGCTCCGACTTCATCGTCATGGAGTATGTCGAAGGCGAGCTGTTGTCCGCGCGCGTCGCCAAGGGTGCGCTCCCGGTGCGAGAGGTGGTCGAGGTCGGGCTGCAGGTGGCCGACGCGCTCGACGATGCGCACGCGCGCGGGATCATTCATCGCGATATCAAGAGCGCGAATCTGATTCGCACGGATCGCGGGCTGGTGAAGGTGCTCGACTTCGGCCTCGCGAAGTTCCTCTCCACGACCGCCGCCGACGATGCGGTCACGCAGCACCAGGTGTCGATTCCGGGCATGATCGTCGGCACGATCTCGTACATGGCGCCGGAACAGGCGCTCGGCCGTCCCGTCGATCGGCGCGCCGATCTGTTCTCGCT
>JBOGIX010000095.1:0-1710 GCA_050744685.1 Vicinamibacterales bacterium
GCATCGACGATCGTCCGCGCGGCGTCGTCGAGGAGCACCGCCGCCCGCCGCCAGTCTTCGCGATAGAAGGCCACGGCTACGAGCGCCCACGCTGTCACGGCGGGCGTATGTCCCGCCGCTTCGAACCGGGCGCGGATCAGCCCGTAGTCGTGCTTGCCCAGCAGCGCGCGCACTCCGGCCCGGCGATCCGCCAGATCCCGCGAGATGCTGGTCGCGTACGCAAACTGCCGGTAGCCTGGCGTCGGCTCGTAGGCAATGCGTGCCCCCTCCATGCACGATCGCAGCAGGAAATCGTAGTCCTCGACGCCGTGCAGGCTGCGGTCGTAGCCAACACGCTCGGCCCATGACGTGCGGACCAGCGGCCAGCCCAGGCTGGGCAGCACGTTGCGCTCGAACTGCCGCACGGCCGTCGGGTCGCTCTGCAGATACGCCGGGATCGGCATATGCCGCAGGAACGCGCCGGTCGTCCCGTCGTGCAGATCCGCGGCGTCGAACACGAGGTCGGCGCCTTCACCTTCGATCCGCGCCAGCAGCCGGGCGGCGCGCCCGGGCAGCGCCTCGTCATCGGCGTCCACCCACATCGCGTAACGCGTACGCACGGCCTCGAGCGCCGTCTGTCGCGCCAGCCCGATCGTCTCGTGACGCTCGGGCGAGATGACCTCGACGCGACGGCCCGCGACCGATCGTGCGATTGCTGCCGTGTCATCGCTCGAATGGTCGTCGACGAGGACGATCGGGCCGCCCTGCGCGAGGGCGGAGCGCACGGCGCGCTCGATTGTCGCCGCGGCATTACGCGCGACGATGAGGATGGAAACGTCTGGGGCCATTGGGCGTCCTGCGACGGCGCTGCGGGCGCCGCGGGTAGCGAATACCGGTCTTCACGCTCGCTCGTTCACATCAGAATGCGAACGGTGCGGCGATGCGCGATTGAAGAACGGGCAGCCAGGGGGCAAGGCGAATGCCGCCGGCCTCGCGCGTCAACGTCGACAAATACCTGCGAAAACGCCGCTCGCGCGAACGCTGCGGACGGCCGGCCGTGTCGGCGCCCCGGCAAGCTGTCGGCTCGGCGGCTGGCACGAGAACGCCAGGTCCCGCAGGCACTTCGGTCGCGATGTCGCGGCGATTCTCGCGTCGCCCGGCGGTCGGCCGAACGACACGCCGTCGGGGCGTCGTCACCTCAATCGGCTGATTGCGTGGATTCTGGAGAGTGGCACGACGGTATCGGCCTTGCACAGACAGCGGTGCCGTCATGCGTTCAACAGCACCTGTACGTGTGGCTCGCCGCAAGGCGGGGATGGGACACGACCGTGCGACAGCCGATCTGGCTCGGCGCTGCGAGCCGTCGAGATGAGCTCCGCCGGCGCCGCGCGGACCGTTCACCGCCTTTCGTTGATCTGTTCGCTCGAACGAGTGCTCGCCGTTGGAACGGATGCACGAGAGATCGCCGAAAGCGTGCGCCTGCTCGGGGGCTCGGCCACCGTCGCGAGGGGCCACGCGATGGCAGAGGTCTGCGATTCGCTGAGCGCCGAGCGCACGCTCTACTCGGCGGTGGTGGTCCGAATCGAGCGGTGTGCTCCGGACGAAGGCGCCGCGAGACGCCTCTTCACGGAACTGCGCCGGGTTGGCCGCTGCGCCTACGCGCAACTGGAATCGCGCGATGGTGCGAAGGTGCCGGCCGATGGTGCCGGCGGACGCGAATGGTGGGAGGCA
>JBOGIX010000096.1:0-2503 GCA_050744685.1 Vicinamibacterales bacterium
GTGTCCACGCTGTCGTAGCCCACGCCGAACCGCGCGAGCACGGCACCGCGCGGCAGTACCGCGTAGAGCGCCTCGCGATACGGCACGGATCCGACCACGCAATAACGGGCGCCGGTACGAACGACCGCCGCGGCCAGCGCGTCCTCCGCAGGCGGCGTCGGCACGCACTCCAGGTCGGTGGTGGACGAAAACACCGGCTCGCCGCGGCGGTACTCCGGTTCGGTGACGACAACGATGGGAGGCATGGAGGGCACATCATAACTTTGGAACTGGGGAACTCGCGAACTCGGGAACTGGGGAACTGGGGAACTGGTTGCGGCTCGCTGGTCTGAAAGACTGACAGGAGCACGAGAGGACGGCAGATCAGGGGAGACTTACTTTGTCTGGCTCCCTTGAACTCCCGTACTCCGCGGCTCCTGTTGGCTTTTTGGCTGGTTGTCGCGCCGCGGGTATGAGCGGGAAGCTGGAAGCGGGAAGCCGGAAGCTGATAACCTCGGCGCCCATGAAACCATTGCTGCTCGCGGCGCTCGTGGCGCCCCTCGTCTCCGGCCAGGCTTTCGCGCAGGTCATCGTCTCGGCGAACGACGCCAAGGTCACGCTGGTCGACGGCGTCACCACCGTGATCAAAAATCCGCCCCCCGACACGGTGACGGTGATCGACCTCGGGGTCTCGCCGCCGAAGGTCCTCGGCGAGGTGCAGGCGCCGGCATCGGTGATCGGGCCGCCCGAGAGTGTCGCGATTGCACCGAATCAGCCGCTGGCGCTGGTCACCTCCTCCACGAAGCTCGACCCTGCGGACGCGAGCAAGACCGTTCCCGACGACCGCGTGACGCTCATCGACATCGGCGTCTCGCCGCCGGCGATCGTCGGCACGGTGCGCGCGGGCAGCGGCGCCTCGGGCGTGTCCTTCAACCCCTCGGGCTCGCTCGCGCTGGTCGCCAACCGCATGGAAGGCACGATCTCGATCTTCGCCGTGAACGGCAAGACGCTGACGCCGGCGGGCAAGGTGGATCTCGGCGCGCCGCAGAGCGGGCCGAGTCACGTCGTGTTCACGCGCGACGGCCGCATGGCCCTCGTCACGCGCAACACCGACAGCCTGATCTCGATCCTCGCGGTGGACGGCAGCACGGTGACTTACACGAAGCGCGACCTCGCCGCCGGGCTCAAACCCTACAGCATCCAGGTCTCACCCACGGCCGACATCGCCATCGTCGGCAACGTCGGCGCGGGGCCGGCGGGCGGGGCCGACACGATCAGCGTGATCGATCTTGCGGCCAGGCCGCCGCGCGCCGTGAATCACGTCACCGTGGGACCGACCGCTGAAGGCATCGGCATCTCCCCCGACGGCAAACATGTCGCCGTCACGGTGATGAACGGCACCAACGCGCCGAAGGCGTCAGGGTTCTTCAACCCCGCCGGGCGGCTCCGCATCTTCAGCCTCGCCGGAACGAATCTCACGCCCGTGGCAGAAGCGCCGCTCGGGCAATGGTGCCAGGGCACGGCCTGGAGCCGAGACGGACGGACGGTCGTAGCGCAGTGCATGCTCCAGCAGGAACTGCAGCTGTTCCGTTTCGACGGCCGACAGCTGAGCCGGACAGGGACGATCAAGGTCAACGGGGGGCCGGCGGGAATCGCGGGGCGGTGAAAGGTATCAGTTGCCAGTTGACAGTTACCAGTTCTTCAGTTTCGCGGTTGCCAGTTGCCGCTTTCCTCTCTCAGTTGGTTGCGGGCGATTTCCGGTTCCCGCCCCACCACCTCCAACTGGAAACCTAGGAAATGACTGGCAACTGGTGACTGGCAACTGGCGACTGATCCGTGTTGCACCCACACGAACCTTGGTAAAATAACCCCATGAATAGATTCGCATTTCCCCAGTGGACCCTGCAGTCCGCCTTTGGTGTCGCCCTCGTCGTCGTCCTGAGCATGGGCTTCAGCACGCTCGACTCGAATGCTCAGCAGGCTCCCGCCCAGGCGGCCGCCGCCTCGGCGGCCGCCGGCGCGTGTCAGGAAGGATTCTACGGATCCCCGGAAAAGGGATGCACCGACGTCAACGAATGCGCCAGCGCCAACGGCGGCTGCCACAAGCTCGCCTCCTGTAAGAACACGCCCGGCTCGCGGGTGTGCGGCGCGTGCCCGCCCGACTTTCAGGGCACGGGGTATGTCGGCTGCTTCGATGTGAACGAGTGCCCGAACGGCGATTGCAGCGATCGTATTCCGACCGACGCGGAGACCGCCGCGGCGCCGGCCGTCACGACCTCGGGAGACGTGAACGTGAACGCGGTGGCCGAGACGGGCGCGCCCGCCACGTTCACCGTCAGCGCCAAGGATCCCAAGGACGGCGTTCGCCCCGCCTACTGCCTGCCGCGGTCGGGCTCCACGTTCCCGATCGGCAAGACGACCGTCAGCTGCTGGGCGTCGAACTCCCGCGGCAAGCTCGGTCGCGCCACGCTGACCGTCACCGTCGCGCGCCCGGCCTTCTGATTGGATCCGAGGGGCTTCGCCC
>JBOGIX010000097.1:0-4671 GCA_050744685.1 Vicinamibacterales bacterium
GACCCCCTTACACGGTCGCTCGCGAGGGCCCCCACGCCCCGCTCCGCTCCCGTGGCTCGCTCGCGGCGCTCACTCGCGCTTCCAGTGATGCACAGCCGCTCAGTCCTTGTACGGATCGTACAAATCGGCGCCCGCCATCACGACGATGAGCGGCCGGAGCGTGTGAAGCACTTCGATGGTCCCTTTCTGCGCCTCGAGGACGGAGGGCAGGCGCCGATACGCGTGCGGACTTTCGTCGAGGCCTCCACCGCGCAGGATCACTCCCTTCCTGCTCACCCACTCGTGCATCATCTCCGGCGACACCGCGCCCGGCTTGAGCACCTTGCCCGTGCGCCAGTTCCGCTTGCCGGCCGCTTGCGTACGCGACATCACGCGCCCGGCGCCGTGCACGGTCGAGAACAATGCCTCCCGCTGGAGGCGCGCGGTCTCCTCATCGGCGCTCGCCGTCCCCCGCACGATCACCGCGTCGTCGCCCATCGAGCCGCCGATGAAGCCTTTCTGATCCGGAAACGCCGGCGTCGCCCCCTTGCGAACGACGATGACGTCGCGGCCGTCGTGCTCTTCGCGCCAGGCGAAGTTGTGATGGTTGTGCACGAGCTCGAGCTCGCGGCCGTCGAGGATGGACACGACCTTGCGGGCCACCCATTCGCGTCCGGCGTAGGCGTACTCGCCCGCCAGTGTCATCAAGGCCCAGTAGTCGTGACCGAGCGGCTGGTCCAGCGAGAGCAGCGCCTCGCGCTCGGGCACCCGGCGTCCCCATTTTTCGTTCTGCGACAGCGCCAGGAAACCGGACGCGACGGTGTGGCCGAAGCCGCGGCTGCCGAAGTGCACACCGACCCAGATGGCGTCCGCTTCGTCGACGAACACGTCGACGTAGTGGTTGCCGCTGCCCACGGTGCCGAGCTGCGCGCGAGCCTTGCTGCGCAACCCGTCACGCGCGTGCGCCGGCAGCGCCTCCCACGCCTCGCTCCGGAACAGCGGATGATCCACCGGCGCATCGTCCGCCTGGTTCTTGCGGCCGACGCCGAACGAGACGACGTCCTGGATTTCGTCGGCGATCGCGGGCAGGCGGTCGACGAGCCCGGGCGTGCCGTGCAGCGTGAGGTCGGTGCGGATAGCCGCATTCCCGCACGCGATGTCGAAACCGACGCCGACCACCGACACGTGACGGTCGTAGGCGGCGACGCCGCCGATGGGCATCACATAGCCCTGATGGCCGTCGGCCATCAGGGCCGCACGCTCGGCGCGGCTCGCCACGTCGTAGAACTGCGCGAGCGTCCCTGGCTCGTGCTCGCCGAACACCGCCGTGTTCGTGGTCATGGTGCTCCCTGGTGCGTGCCGTCGATCGCGTCGCTGCAAATGTGTGGCTTCCGACTTAGCCGAAGAACGCGCTGCGAATCTTCCGCCTGAAGGCGGAAGCCACACCATTCGCACGGTATAAATCCGCACGCCGTACAGCAGTATCATGCTCGCAGCATCCCAGCCGACGAGGTGTTTCCATGCATTCGTTTCGCAACTGTGCCGTGATTGCGGCCGTTACCGCCGCCAGCCTGACTGCCGCGGCCCAGAGCCGGACCATTGCGCCCGCCGACAATCTCGTCGTCGAAGGGATTCCTGCAATTCCCGCATCGCTCGCCGATGACGTCCGCCGCTACACCGAGTCGCGTCCGGCCGGGTTCGACGACTGGCACCCCACCAGGCGCGAGATGCTCATCACCACGCGGTTCGGTAATACCCCGCAGATCCATCTCGTGAAGATGCCGGGCGGCGCGCGGACGCAGCAGACCTTCTACAACGAGCCGATCGGCACGGCGAGCTTCGAGCCGCAGCAGGGACGCTACTTCGTGTTCACCAAGGACGTGGGCGGCAACGAGTTCGCGCAGCTGTACCGCTACGATCTCGCCGACGGCCGGGTCACGCTGCTGACCGACGGCGGGCGGTCGCAGAACGGCGGCTTGTCGTGGAGCACGAAAGGCGATCGCCTCGCCTACGGATCCACGCGGCGCAACGGCGCCGATCGCGACATCCACGTGATGAATCCTGCCGAGCCGAAGCGCGATCGACTCGTCATGCAGGGCACTGGCGGCGGGTGGTTCGTCGCCGACTGGTCACCCGACGATGCGAAGCTGCTGGTGGCGGAGTTCGTGTCGATCGCGAAGAGCAACTTGTGGATCGTGGACGCGGCGACGGGCGAGAAGACGGCGCTGACCAACCCGGCCGAGGCAGTCTCCTACGGCGACGCGCGGTTCAGCGCCGATGGGCGCGGCGTGTACGTCACCACCGACAAGGACAGCGAGTTCCAGCGTCTCGCATATATCGATCTCGGGACGAAACAGTTGTCGCCGCTCGTCGCCGACGTCAAGTGGGACGTCGAAGGGTTCGACCTGTCGGCAGACGGCAAGACGATCGCGTATGCGACCAACGAAGCGGGCGTTTCCAGGCTGTATCTGCTCGACACGGCGACGCGGCGGGTGCAGCCGGTCAAAGGCGCGCCTCAAGGCGTGCTCGGCGGGCTGCTCTGGCACCGGAACAGCCGCGAGCTGGCGTTCTCCATCGGCAACGCGCGATCAACGTCCGACGTCTATTCGCTCGACGTGGCCAGCGGAAATGTCGTGCGCTGGACCGAAAGCGAGCTGGGCGGTGTGGTGGCCTCGGACCTCTCCGAACCGGAGCTCATCCGGTGGAAGAGCTTCGACGGCGCCGACATCAGCGGCTTCTACTACCACGCGCCCGCGACATTCACCGGCAAGCGTCCGGTCATCATCAACATTCACGGCGGGCCCGAAGGACAGGCGCGTCCGACGTTCATCGGCCGGAATAACTATTTCTTGAACGAGCTCGGCGTCTCGATCATCTATCCCAACGTTCGCGGGTCGGTCGGGTTCGGCAAGTCCTTCGTCGCGATGGACAACGGGATGAAGCGCGAGGACTCGGTCAAGGACATCGGTGCGTTGCTCGACTGGATCGCGACGCGCCCCGAGCTCGACGCGAGCCGGGTGATGGTGACCGGCGGCAGCTACGGCGGCTACATGACGCTCGCGGTCGCGACCCACTACAACGACCGTATTCGCGCCGCGGTCGACGTGGTCGGCATCTCCAACTTCAACACCTTCCTGAAGAACACCGAGAGCTATCGGCGCGACCTGCGGCGCGTGGAATACGGCGACGAGCGCGACCCGAAGATGGCGGCGTTCTTCGACAAGATCGCCCCGCTCACCAACTCGCAGAAGATCACCAACCCGCTCTTCGTCATCCAGGGAGGCAACGATCCGCGCGTACCGCTCAGCGAGGCGGAGCAGATGGTCGAGCGCGTGAAACAGAACGGCACGCCGGTCTGGTACCTGATGGCCAAGGACGAGGGCCACGGGTTCGCCAAGAAGCAGAACGCCGACTTCCAGTTCTACGCGACGGTGATGTTCGTCCGGCGGTACCTGCTCGACGAACAGATGGGGACAAGGAGCGGACAGTAGCTTCTGTCAGTCGTCAGTTTCCAGTTGCCAGTTGCCTGTGATCGATTCTGGTTTCCAGTGTCGCGTTGACGGCCGGCGTGCAGATCGTCGCGGGTGCTGGCAGACTCCAGGCCAAACCGATTTCCGACAGCACGGCGCCCGTTCCCTGGTTGTCGGTTAGAGCCGCGCTCCAGGGGAGCAGCGGCCGGCAGCCTTGTCTCTTGGAGCATCTGGTTGCCAATATCGGAAGCGTGCCGGCCACATTGAGCAAAGGCTGGAGCGGAAGTGACTGGCCACTGGAAACCAGTCACCCGTCAGGAACTGAAAACTGGCAACCGGAAACTGGCAACTGTTCCAGGCACGCCCTGTGCTCTACGGGGCGCGCCCGATTCCGAACGGGCGACATCAAAGGAGTGTCCATGTTCCGCCCTCTCCGCTCGTGCGCCCCGTTCCTGACGATCGCCCTGCTGCTGGCTGCGCCGCGCCTGGTGTCCGCGGCTGAGGTGATGTGCGATCCCTCCTACCAGGACTGCCGCGCGAGGCTGCTCACCTTCGTCCGCAACGAGACCGAGAGCATCGACATCGCCATGTGGTTCATGGAGGACCAGGAGCTCGCCAACGCCATCATCGCGCGCTTCAACGCGGGGGTGCCGGTCCGGGCCCTCGTCGATCCCCGGCGCAACAAGACGACGCCGATGAACGCCACGATCCTGGCGATGTTCCAGAACGCGGGCATCCCCATGCGCTACAAGGTCGGCGGCGGCATCCTGCACTGGAAGTTCATGATTTTCAACGCGCAGGACACCGTGCAGTGGAGCGCCGCCAATTACAGCGACTTCTACTTCCGCCCGGCACGGGCCTACCTGGACTACACGGATGAAGGGATCTATTTCACCGACGACCCCGCGGTCCTCAACAGCTTCCGCCGCAAGTTCGATGACTCCTGGGTGGCGACCACAGGGTTCGCGAACTACGCGAACATCAGCGGTACCCTGTCGCGCATCTACCCGCTGTATCCAATCGATCCCGACATGAGCTTCGTCCCGGCCCAGGATTTCTCGGTCCGGTCGCGGCCGCTCTACGACGCGGAAACGCAGCGCATCGACGTCATCATGTACAAGATCACGGAAGGCTCGCACGCCGACGGCCTGATCCGGGCGAGAAACCGCGGCGTGCCGGTGCGGCTCATCACCGAGCCCGAGCGGTACCGCAACCGCAGCAA
>JBOGIX010000098.1:0-5687 GCA_050744685.1 Vicinamibacterales bacterium
CCGTAGAGAAAACCGGGGATGCAAAGGTCACCGGCGGCACGGTGAACGGAACCGGTTCATTCATCATGCGCGCAGAGCGCGTCGGCAGCGACACGCTGCTCGCCCAGATCGTGCGCATGGTGAGCGAGGCGCAGCGCTCGCGCGCGCCGATTCAGCGGCTGGCCGACGTCGTCTCCAGCTGGTTCGTGCCCATCGTCATTGCCGTGTCGGTGGCAACGTTCATCGTCTGGGGCGGCTACGGCCCCGAGCCCAGGCTCGCGCACGCGCTCGTGAACGCCGTTGCCGTACTGATCATCGCGTGCCCGTGCGCGCTCGGCCTGGCCACGCCGATGTCGATCATGGTCGGCACCGGCCGCGGCGCAGAAGCGGGCGTGCTGATTCGCAACGCAGAGGCGCTCGAGGTCCTCGAAAAGGTCACGACCATCGTCGTCGACAAGACGGGCACGCTCACGGAAGGGAAGCCGAAGCTCGTGACCGCCGAGCCGCAGGTGGGCATGGACGTTCCCACGCTCCTCCGCCTGAGCGCGAGCCTCGAGCACGTGAGCGAACATCCGCTGGCCAGCGCCATCGTGGCCGGTGCGCGCGCACGGAACGTGAGCACGTCCGAGGTCCGCGATTTCCAGTCGGTCACCGGCAAGGGGGTCACGGGCACCGTCGAGGGCCGGACCGTCGCGGTCGGCAACCTGCGGCATCTCGAAACGCTCGGCATCGACCCTGGTGCGCTGACCGACCGCGCCGACGCGCTTCGGCGTGAGGGACAGACCGTGATGTTCGTGGCCGTCGACGGCCGTCCCGCAGGCGTCGTCGGCGTGGCGGATCCCGTCAAAGCCAGCACGCGGGAAGCCATCCAGGCGCTGCATCGCGACGGCATCAAGGTGGTCATGCTGACCGGCGACAACCGGACGACTGCGGAGGCCGTCGCCAGGTCGGTGGGCATCGATCAGGTCGAGGCGGACGTGCTCCCCGATCAGAAGGCGGCCATGGTGAAGCGCCTGCAGTCGCGAGGCGAGCGCGTGGCGATGGCGGGCGACGGCATCAACGATGCGCCGGCGCTCGCCCAGGCGGACGTGGGCATTGCCATGGGTACGGGGACCGACGTGGCGATGGAGAGTGCCGGCATCACACTGGTCAAGGGCGATCTGCGCGCGATCGTCCGGGCCCGGCGCCTGAGCACCGCGACGATGAAGAACATCCGTCAGAACCTGTTCTTTGCGTTCGTCTACAACGTGGTTGGCGTGCCGATCGCCGCCGGTGTGCTCTATCCGTTTGCGGGCCTGCTCCTCAGCCCGATGTTTGCGAGCGCGGCGATGACGTTCAGTTCGGTCTCGGTGATCGGCAACGCGCTGAGGCTGCGGGGGGCCAATCTCTGACGTCGCCAGTTTCCAGTTTCCAGTTCCCAGTTTCCAGTCGCCAGTTCCCAGTTCCGATCCTGGTTTCCAGTTCCCGGTTTCGCGACTTCCCCAGTGCCCCCGTTCCCCGGTTCCCAGCTCACGCCCCCGTCGCTCGTTCGTTCCGCGCGTTCGCGTGTTCGATCGCCTGGCCGGAAGACGAGTAGTGCGTCCAGCGATCGAGCGCGCTGAAGATCCGGCCGCGCCAGGTGTTTGCGTAAATCGAGAGCACGTGGTGCCAGCGGTAGGTCCCGGTCCACTGCTGCTCCCACTCGTAGGGCGTGCCGCAGAAGTCGATCTCGGTGAGGCGCCGCGCGATGAGCTCACGGATCAGCGACAACCGCAGGAACGTCGCCGGACTGAGCGGCCGATAGTGCGCGGCGTAACTGGTCTTCAGGTCGTGTGCCGAACACGTGCGTCGCCCGCGTGAACATGGGCACGACGCCAACGAGACGCTCTCCGCGGCGGAGCTGCACGACGCAGCACCGGTCCATGGGATCGACATGGGTTTCGGCGAGCGCCTGCGTCCACTCGAACGACATCGCCGGCTCGATCCCGGATGCGTTGAACAGCTGCCGCCACTCGCGCTCGAGCGATGGCAGGCAGTCGAGGCCGGCGACGACCTGAGCCGTAACGTGCGCATCGAGGTGCGGGACGCGGTCCATCGTCGCCATTGCAAGGTTCGTTGGGTACGGCGATTATGGCTCGAACCGAGCTCATCCCTTAAGGATGGCTACGCCCCAATCCCCCGACAGGGCGCGGTGTACACTGCCGCGCGAGAGTGCCCCGCACGTCGAACGCCGTTTGCCGGAGGATGAATCCGATGAAAGTCGTCGCCTGCACAGTGGCGGTATCGCTGATGGCGCTTGCGCCGCTTTCCCGCGCGCAGGAGCCACGGCCTCTTCGACTCGCGATTGCCGGGCTGGTCCACGGCCACGTCAGCGGCTTCCTGCGGGGTGCGCTGGCACGAAAGGACGTGGAGATCGTCGGCGTCTTCGATTCGGACCGCGACCTCCTGCAGAAGTATGCGACCCAGTTCAAGCTGGCCGGCGGCACGCTCTTCACCGATCTCCCCTCTCTGATCGACGGTGCAAAGCCGGAAGCCATCGCCGCCTTCTCCAACACCTACGACCACCCGGCCATCGTCGAAGCCGCCGCCCCCCGCGGCATTCATACGATGATGGAAAAGCCGCTGGCAGTGAGCAACGCCGACGCGGAGCGGATCCGGCGGGCCGCCGCGCAAGGGAACATCCAGGTGCTCGTCAACTACGAAACGACGTGGTACCCGAGTCACGGCGCGATGTGGACGCTCCTCAAGGAACGCAAGGCGGCAGGCGAGATTCGCAAGATGGTGGCGCTTGACGGCCACAGCGGCCCGAAAGCGATCAACGTGCAGCCCGAATTCCTGGCCTGGCTGTCGGATCCCGTGAAGAACGGGGCCGGCGCGCTCTATGATTTCGGGTGCTACGGCGCCAACCTGATGACATGGATGATGGACAACCAGCGCCCGCGCGCGGTCACCGCGGTCACGCAGCACTTCCAGCCCGAGGTGTATCCACGCGTTGATGACGAGGCGACCATTGTCGTGGAGTACGAGAACGCGCAGGGCATCATCCAGGCATCGTGGAACTGGCCGGTCAACCGCAAGGATTTCGAGGTCTACGGCGAGCACGGCCTGGCGATCGCCACCGGCGCGAACGGCCTGCGCGTCGCCTTGCCGAAAGAACCCGAGCACGCGGTGACCCCGCCGCCACTGGCCGCCGACGCGCGCGACTCGATTTCACACTTGCTGGCGGTCGTACGCGGCAGGCGGACGCCGAACGCGCTCTCGTCGCTCGACAACAACGTGATTGCGACGGAGATACTGGAGGCGGCGCGCCAGTCCGCGCGCACGCGGGCGCGCGTCGAGCTCGGGCCGCGCAGGCGGTGAGGGAGGGCGGGCCCGCGCCTACAACGACCTCAGGAACGCCAGCAGACTCTGCCTGCCGGCGTCGTCCAGGCCTTCGAACAATCGACGCGATCGCTCCGCTTCGCCACCGTGGCGGCGGACCGCGTCTTCGATCGTCACCGCGCTGCCATCGTGGAGCAACGGCCGTCGAAAGCGCAGGCCCCACAGGGCGGGGGTGCGGATCTCGCGATCCGTTGCCGCTCCCTGCGGGATACCGTCGCCGGTATCGATGTCGTGCAGCAGCAGGTCTGAGAAGAGCCGGATCGACTGGCGGTGAAGCGCCGGGCTCGCGCTCGGGCCGGTCTGCAGGAGAGGAACGTGACAGCTCGCGCAGCCGCTCGTGTGGAACAACTGCTCGCCGGCCTGCTCACGCGGGCCGGCCTCGCCCGGCGGCAGCGGCGCGAGGAACCGCATGAACGAGGCAAAGTTGTCGATGCCGCGGCGGCCCGTCTGCTTGTCGAGGAGGTCCTCCGGATCGGGCAGCGGATCGCACGTGCGTATCTGGTCCGGGCGGATACCGAAGGCGACCTCCGTGGGAAAGAGGTCGTTGGTGATGCCCATTTCGTTGCGATAGGCATCGGCGCCGAAGGCGATGAGCGTGGCATGCTGCGCCTTCCACCCGAATCGGCCCACCCGCGTGTCGCGCGTATCGGCATCACGAATGATGGCCGCCCGGCCGCTGATCCCGTCGCGGTCGCGATCGACGGGATCCTCCAGCGCGAGCAGCGTCTCGTCGGGGATGGCCTCGACGAGCCCGGCGCCGAACAGCGGAATCGGCGCGCGCCGCGCCACGATCGTCGCCTGAGACGGGATGCCCGGCTGGCAGCCGTGCGTCGGCGTCGAGAACAGGTGCATCAGCGTTTCGCCGCTGGGATCGAAGGTGCGGAACGCGCCCGTCTCGTCGCGGTAGCCCGCACGCACCTCGAGGATCAGCCCGCTGCCGCCAATCGCAGGAATGTTGTGGCACACCGCACAGCTCGTGGCGTTGAACGCCGGGCCCAGCCCTTCTTCGGCCGTCTCGACCTCGAGAAAGTCGTCGAGGCCGAGCCGGAATTCCGAGAACTCGCGGGGCGACAGTCCCGCGAGCGGCCCGCCGGCCCCTGGCGGCCGTTCCTGCGCGCGCGCAAACAACGCCATCGACAGGACGGCCGCCGCGCAGCCGATCGCGAGCCCGACACGTGAGCCGGTGATGCTACTCTCGTGCTTCAACGACGATCTCTCCGCGCATGAAATGGTGGCCGGCGCCGCACATGCGGTTGCATTCGTACTTGAACCGGCCGGCCTTCGAGGCCTGGTAGCGGACCACGACCTCGCCTTTACCCCGCTTCGGGATCTCGATCGAGATGTCGGTTCCCTCGACCTTGAACCCGTGCGCCGTATCGGCGCTGCGGAGGACAATGTCGATCTCTTCCCCTTCAGTGAGCTTGATGCGCGACGGCGAGAAGCTGAAGCGCTCGGCTTCGATCTCGACCGTGCGCGGTTGCGGCGCCTGGCTCGCGGCCGCATGGCACAGGGTCGCGGCGATGACCGCGAGGGTGGGAACGGTGCGCAGGAAAATCGCAGCGAGGGACATCAGAACCACCAGCCAATGCCCAGGTTCAGGCTGCGCGGCAGGCGCACGAAACCGCTGCGGCTCTCGAGAACGGTGTAGTCGATTTTCAGGGCGACATCGGGGTCCGGATAATACGTCGCGCCGAACGTCCAGGCCGTGCGGTCGAACTCCTCGAGCGCGGTGAACCCGGCCGGCATCCGGAACTGCGTGTCGAAGTTCTCGTAGCGCGCGAACAGCGCGAGATCGCGCGCGGGGCCGCCGGCCCACACCGTGTACGCCCCTTCCGCATAGAAGCCGCGCAGCTGGCGCGCCACGTTTGGCGAGACGCCGGTCGTTCGTTCGATCGCGTCGTTGAGGCGGGCGGCGTCGCCGATGTCCACGTGCGCATACTGACCGCGCACTTCCGCACGCCCGAGGCGGTAGCGCGCGTCCGCCTCCGCGATCCACACGTGCGTGTCGAGGCGCGGCACGGCAAAACTCGAGTCCCCCTGCCAGGTGCTGGCCCCGATCTGCAATCCCGGAACGCCGAGATACTCCACGCGCCCGGCGAAGGCGGCATTGCGGATGTTCGCCTCGGATCCCTTCTGACGCCCGCCGCGGAGCCCTTCTTCCGCCGAGAACTCGAGCGCGTTCAGCGGCGCCAGGACGTAGCCGCGGTATCGAAGGCCGTTGCCGACCTCGCCGTGAATCCCCGCGCCGACTTCGAACCACGTCGACGGGATGATCACCGTGTCCACGAACGGCCGCTCGACCCCGTGGAACACCGGCGGCTCGTGGCGTTCGTTGATGATGCCGATCG
>JBOGIX010000099.1:0-5456 GCA_050744685.1 Vicinamibacterales bacterium
GGCCAGCAGGGGATGGTACGGGTTCAGCGCGGTCACCGGATCGAAGCCCTGCATGTGGTCGGCATTCAGCGCCACGGTCACGCCGTTTTCCTTCCACGTCTTCACCCCGATGAAGGTGTTCATGTACCTGGGGCCGAGCGCCTCGAGCAGCGCGTCGCCGTCCTTGTAGAACCACATCGGCTGCGTGTCGACCACCGCACCGAGGCTCGCGGCCCGCTTGGCCGTGTCTGCCGAGGCAAAGTAGGCGTGGATCAGGTTGTACCGCTTGTCGAGCATCGATTTCTGCTTGTTGGCAGCCTCGATAGCGTCGAGCACGATGTCCACGCCGCGATCGCCCGTCACGTGCGAGGACAGCTGCCAGCCCAGCCGGTTGCCGACGCGCACGTAATTCCTGACGCCATCAGCGGTCAGCCCCTGCCCCCGGCCGAGCTCACCGCTGTACTTGGGATCGGTGATGCCGTACAGGTCGTGCGACGTCGCCGGATACGGCTCGCGCATGAGCGCCGTGCCGTAGAGCGCGCCACCGTCGATGCCGATCTTCAGCGGTCCGACGCGGACCCACTCGTCGCCCTGGTCGTACTTCACGCCAAGACCAGTGATGATGCGCTCGATGGCGGCCTCGGAGTTGTCTCCGGTGCCGATCCGGATCGTGACGCGGACGCGGACGGGGAGCCGCCCCTGCGTCTTCAGCTGCTGATAGTCACGGAAGCCCTCGGCGTTGCTGCTCCGCTCGGTGATGCTCGTGATGCCAACCTCGTTGTACCTCTGCATCAGGGCCGCCAGACTGTCCAGATACTGAGATTCGGTGACTTCACGCTGCGGCAGGTTCAGCAGCGACTGGCAGCTCTCCATCCTGCCCGTGAACTCGCCGTTCGCCGTGAAGTGGAGCGTGCAGCCCTTGGGTGCGACGGTTGCCTTGGAGATCTTCGCCGCCTTGGCTGCGGCGTCGTTCAGGATCTGGATGTTGCGGTTGGCATACTGCCACGTGTAGACCGTGGGGTTGTTCGGGGCCGCTTCGTCGAGATCGGCCTTGTTCGGCAGGCGGCCTTCCCGGATGCGGGTCACGTCGATGCGAGGCAGCTGCACCCAGCGACCGGGGCCCGCGTCCCTGGCCCGCGCGCGGACCCAATCCTTGATCTCCTGAATCGAATGGAGCTGAGTGAACGGCTGCGCCACCTCGCCGCGTGCGGCGCCGGTGGCGTGCACGTGCGACTCGATGAAGCCAGGGACGACGGTCCGCCCGCCGGCATCGATCACACGCGTCCCGGGGCCGGCCATCGCGCGGACGGCGGCGGTCGTGCCGACGGCGGCGAAGGTGTTGCCGCGAATCGCGACTGCTTCGGCCTGCGTGTTCGTTGCGTCGACGGTCAGCACCTTCGCGTTGACCACGATCAGATCCACCGGCGGCTGCTGGCCGGTCGGCGCCGCCGCGGCGCCCAGCAGGCCAATTACGGCACAGCATGTACAAAGCACGGTTTTCGTTGGCATCGCTTTTTGTCAGGTCCGTGCAGGCTCGGCTCGGCGCTGGTCCGGACCCGTCACGCTCGGACGCCGGCCCCGGCTATCGAATGGGGATGGAGGATACGCCGGGACACAGACGCGGCGCAAGAGCGGTCGTTTTCCTGCTCTGCAGTGCCGCGCTCTTTTTGCGCCCGTGTCAGAGACATGGCTTTTTGACACGCAACCCGCCGCTCTGTCGTAATCCCTTGGGGAACCGGGCAGGGCAGGATCAATACATGCACAAGTCGGTGGACGCTCCGCCCAGGCGATTGCGCCTGGGCCAATGGCTTATCGGGCTTTTACTCTTACTGGGCGGCGCAGCTCTCGTCTGGTACTACGACATCGGCCAGGCCCAGCCGTTACAACAGGGGATGGGCGGCGGCAGGGGTGGCCGTGGCCGAGGCGGCGGCCGAGGGGCCGAGCTGCCTCCTGTCCGTGTCGTCCAGGCTGAAACCCGCAGCATCGCGGTCGCGCTCAAGGCGCTCGGAACGGTAACGCCCGTCAACACGGTCATCGTGCGCAGCCGACTGGACGGCGAGCTCGTCCGCGTACTCTTCACCGAAGGCCAGCATGTGAAGGCAGGTCAGGTTCTCGCCGAAATCGACTCGCGTCCGTACCAGGTGGCCCTGGCGCAGGCCGAGGGGATGCGGGCTGAGAACCAGGCCCGCTTGACCAACGCGCGCGCCGATCTGGAGAAATTCCAGTCCCTGTTCGACCGGCAGCTCATCCCCAGGCAGCAGCTCACGGCCCAGGAATCGCTGGTCAAGCAGATGGAGGGTTCGATCCAGTCCAACGACGCGCAGGTGAACAACGCGAAGCTCCAGCTGTCGTACACCAAGGTGGTGGCGCCGATCTCCGGGCGGCTCGGCCTCCGTCAGGTCGACGTCGGCAACCTCGTCCGCAGCGGGGACGTCAACGGCATCGTTGTCATCACGCAGATGCAGCCGATCTCCGTGCTGTTCACGGTGCCCGAGACTGATCTGCCCGCGGTCCTCGACGCGTTGCGCTCCAACAAATCACCCGCCGTCGAGGCCTGGGACCGAGCCGAGACGACCCTCCTGGCGACGGGCACGCTCCGCACGGTGGACAATCAGATCGACACGACCACGGGAACGATCCGCCTCCGGGCGATCTTCCAGAACGACGACGAGCAGCTCTTTCCGAACCAGTTCGTCAATATCAACCTGAAGCTGTCCACGGTGCGTGCCGCCACGGTCGTGCCGGCCGCCGCAATCCAGCGAGCGTCGTTCGGAACCTTCGTCTACGTCATCAAGCCCGACGGCAAGGCCACAATCCGCAAGGTCACCCTCGGCGTGTCGGAAGGCGAGCGCGTCGCCGTCACCGAAGGCGTCGCGCCGGGTGAACGCATCGTGCTCGAGGGCGTCGACGCGCTGCAGGAAGGCGTGGCGGTGGAGATCGTGGGTACAGGTCCGGTGCCGCAGCCGTCGACCGAAGTTCCGACGCCCGTCCAGCGTGGGCGGGGGCGGGCGCCGGCTGGCAGCGGCGCTCCTGGCGCGGCCCAGCCGGGGAGGGGTCGGCAATGAACATCTCGCGCCCCTTCATCCTGCGGCCGGTCGCCACGACGTTGTTGATGGGGGCGCTGCTGCTATCGGGAGCGCTCGCCTACCGGCTGCTGCCGGTCTCGGCCCTGCCGCAGGTCGACTACCCGACGATCCGCGTCCTGACGTTCTACCCCGGCGCGAGCCCCGAGGTGATGACCAGCGCCGTCACCGCACCTCTCGAGCGTCAGTTCGGTCAGATGCCCGGCCTGGATCAGATGTCGTCGACCAGTTCCGGCGGCGCATCCGTCATCACCCTGCGGTTCTCTCTCGACAAGCCGATAGAGGTCGCCGAGCAGGAAGTGCAGGCGGCGATCAACGCGGCCAGTAACCTTCTGCCCAACGACCTGCCCCAGCCGCCGGTCTACAACAAGGTCAACCCCGCCGACACGCCGGTGCTGACGCTCGCTGTAACGTCACCGACCATGCCGCTGCCCGACGTGTACGACCTGGTTGACACGCGGGTGGCGCAGAAGCTGTCCCAACTGCCCGGCGTGGGCCTCGTCAGCCTCGCCGGCGGGCAGCGTCCGGCCGTGCGCATCCAGGCCAACCCTCAGGCGCTGGCCGCCCACAACCTGAACCTCCAGAGCCTGCGCGCCGTGATCGCGGCCGCCAACGTCAACCAGCCGAAGGGCAACTTCGACGGCCCCGAGCGGTCCTTCATGCTCGACGCCAACGATCAGCTGCGGTCGGCCGACGCGTATCGCGACCTGATCGTCGCCTACAGCGGCGGCGCGCCGCTGCGGCTCGACGACGTCGCCGACGTCGTCGACGGTGCCGAGAACACGCGCCTCGGCGCGTGGGCGAACGACATGCCCGCCGTGCTGGTGAACGTCCAGCGTCAGCCCGGGGCCAACGTCATCGACGTCGTCGATCGCATCCAGGCGCTGCTGCCGACGTTGACGGCCAGCCTGCCGTCGACGCTGACGGTCTCCATCCTCAGCGACCGTACGCACACGATTCGTGCGTCGGTTACCGACGTCCAGCACGAGCTGATGTTCGCCGTTGCCCTGGTCGTGGCCGTCACCTTCGTGTTCCTGCGCAAGATTCCGGCCACGATCATCCCGAGCGTCGTCGTGCCCCTGTCGCTCATCGGCACCTTCGGCGTGATGTATCTCGCGGGCTTTTCGATCAACAACCTCACGCTGATGGCGCTCACCATCGCCACCGGGTTCGTGGTCGACGACGCGATCGTGATGGTGGAGAACATCGCCCGCTACCTCGAGGAAGGCGCGACGCCGATGCAGGCCGCGCTCGAGGGCGCCCGCCAGATCGGCTTCACGCTCGTCTCGCTCACCATCTCGCTCATCGCGGTCCTGATCCCGCTGTTGTTCATGGCCGATGTCGTCGGCCGTCTGTTCCGTGAGTTCGCCATCACCCTGGCGGTGTCGATTCTCATCTCGCTGGTGGTGTCGCTCACGCTGACGCCGATGATGTGCGCGCGCCTCCTCAAGGCCGAACATGCCGAAGAGCACGGCCGTCTCTACCACCTCACGGGCCGCTTCTTCGACGGCATGATCGCGTGGTACGGCCGCCTGCTCACGGTGTCGCTGCGCTACCAGACGGTGACGCTGCTGGTCGCGGTCGCCACGCTCGCGCTGACGGTGTGGCTGTACGTGATCGTGCCCAAGGGCTTCTTCCCGGTGCAGGACACCGGCGCGATCCAGGTGATCACCGAGGCGCCGCAGTCGGTGTCGTTCGCGGCCATGGCGGAGCGGCAGCGCGCCGCGGCCCGGGCCATCCTCGAGGAGCCCGGCGTCAAGGGCCTGTCCTCGTTCATCGGCGTCGACGGCGCCAACGCCACGTTGAACAGCGGCCGCATGCTGGTGACGCTGGCGCCGCGCGACGAGCGGTCGCGCAACGCGACCGAGATCATCGCCGGGCTGCGCGACCGCGTCGCCCGCGTGCCCGGGATCACCGCCTACATGCAGCCGGTGCAGGACCTCACGATCGAGGACCGCGTGAGCCGCACCCAGTTCCAGTTCACGCTGGAGGATCCGGACGCGGACCGTCTCGGGGAGTGGGTGCCGAAGCTGGTCGAGCGGCTGCAGCAGTCGCCTTACCTGGCCGACGTCGCCAGCGATCTGCAGGACCGCGGCCTCCAGGCCTTCCTCGACATCGATCGCGACGCCGCCAGCCGCCTCGGCATCCGGGTCGCGGCCATCGACGATGCGCTCTACGATGCGTTCGGCCAGCGGCTGATCTCGACGATCTACACGCAGGCCAATCAGTATCGCGTCGTGCTCGAAGTGGCGCCGCGCTTCCAGATCGGTCCGGAGGCGCTCGGCCAGGTGTTCGTCGCCACCGCCCGTGGCGCCGATGGCGCCGATGGAACGCAGATTCCGCTCTCCAACATCGCCAGCATCGAGCATCGCAACACCGCGCTCGTCATCAACC